>DASUFX010000040.1:0-7486 GCA_036274355.1 Kofleriaceae bacterium
GGTCTCGTCGCTGTGGACCGGGCTCGTGATCGCACCCGCGGGGTTGTGGCTCGCGAAGCTCTGGTTCGCTGCGTGGGTCGAGTGCATCGCCGCGCGGCTCGATCGCCGCATGGTCGAAGGCGCTCCGTCCGCCGAAAATCCGTGGTCGCGCGAGGTCGCCGATTACCTCATGGGCTACGTGCGCCGCACCGGCTGGGATCTCGATCCCGCGCTGCTGCGTCAGGTGGTGTTCTTGCCGGGCAAGAACGTGCACGGTGACGTCGTCGCGTACGGCGGCGGCGTCACGCACGTGCGCGTCGTCATCGATCGCGAGCTACTCGTGATGGCGATGGGCCCACTCATCGAAGGCAAGGCCGACGAGAAGCCGGTCGTGTGGCCCGACTGGACGCTCGCGCGAGTGGGTCCGGCGGGGCGCAGAGAAGCGACGTACGAGGCGCGCCCACGCAAACAGAAGCCGAGCTACCCGGGCATGCAGCGCAAACCGCTCGGGCAGCCTGCGACGCTGCTCGGCTACGTGCTCCCCGCGCCAGGCGAGCTCGTGCCGCTGATCTCGGATAACCCGCAGGACCTCGCGATCGTCCGCAAGCTCCTGTCCGAGCACTACCCGTGGTTCGCGCCGGATCCCGACGAGGAATTCGACGCGACCGATCCGACCGATAAGGATCTGCTGTTCGGCGCGCTTGTCCACGCGCTCGGCATGGTGCGGCGCCATGACACGCAGCTCGCGACGATCAAGCTCGCGCTCGGCAAGTACGCCGCGCGGATCGCGTCGCCGATCCGCGCTCGCCTCGCCGATGCCTACGCGACGCTCAACTTCGCTCGCCATCATCTGATCCAGTTCCTCCACTACCGCTGGCAGCGCAATGTCGACGTCCTCACTGCACGCGCGCGCCCGGTGCGACTCGCGGCGGTGTCTAAGGAACTGCTGAAGGACGTCGTCGATGCGAAGAAGCCGCCGCCAAGTGCGCTGCGCGCGCGTCTCGTGTGGCTGTCTCAGTTCTTCGCCGATCCGATCGTCGATCGTCGAGCCGTGATCATCCGACGCGTCGCAGCGGGAGTTGTCGCAGCCGCGCTGCTCGCCGTGCTCGGGATCGCGGTCCAGCGATCGATTGCCTACCACCCTGTTTTCGTCGACCGAATGCAAGCGCAAGAACGTGCCCTCCAGAAAGGCCCCGCTGATGGCGAAGCCCAAAGATAAGCAGAACGAGTCATCGATGTTGTTCATGCCGACCGTCACCAAGGCGACGTTGGCGATCAACAAGGAAGCTGCCGGTGCCGGCGTACTCGGCCTCGTCGGATTCGCGGCGCTATTCGTCGTCGCGATCGTGTTCTTCGTGACCGAGAACTACTTCGTGTCGATGGTGATCATGTCGTTCGCGCTGCTCGTCTACGTGACGGGCGCCGAGCTCGCGAAGCTGTTCTTGACCTCGTTCACGATCTTCTTCTCGAGCAAGCACGTGATACCCGCGGCCGCCTATCTACAAGACACGCTGGTGCCGCTGCGCAACATCCTCATGATCCGGCGCGACGGTGAGGGCAACGTAAAGGCCGGCCCTCTCGTCGAGGGAATGACGGTGAAGCTGCCGGACAATCCGCTCGTGCGCGACATCCAGACGTTGCTCGAGAAGAATCCCGACCTCGATTACGCCGAGTACATCGCGCACGAGTACTACGTGCAGTGCCACGAGGTGTACGACCACTCGAGCTCGCACCTCGAGTTCGTCGCGACCGCGATGCCGATGTTCGGCCTGATCGCGACGATCATCGGCCTCATCGGCATGTTCGAAGGGCTCGGCGCCGAGGTCACCGTCGAGTTCTTGTCGCCGCAGCTCGCGCTCGCGCTCAAGTGCACGCTGTATGGCGTGTTGCTCGCGGCGCTGTACAAGATCATCGCGTCGCGCTTTGACCAGCGCCTGAAGGCACTCGACTACGACTTCGAGACGTTCTGCCGTGCGCTCAAGGTGCTGATCGACAACAAGGCCGTGATCGAGGTGCGGTCGTGAAGTACGTCCGCTTCAAGTCGAAGCCGAAGTTCGACATCTGGCCGGTCGTCTACATCGATCTGATGACGCAGATCATGATGTTCTTCGTGATCCTCTGGTCGATCAGCCAGATGCAAGCGAAGAAGAAAGGCGTCACGACGGCGGTCGGCGATACGACCGTGCACGAAGTGACGCTGCCCGGCGACGTGTTGTTCCCGTCGGGAAAGACGAAGCTCACCCCGCAAGGCGAGGAAGTCTTCGCGAAGCTATTCAAAGACGACACCGGCGAGGTACTGACGTTCGAGACCGGCGGGCTGACCAAGCGCGTGCTCGTGATCCATGGCCACACCGACAGTGATGGCAAGAAGGACGAGAACTACGTGCTCGGCTTCATGCGCGCGATGACCGTCTACAAGGAGATCCAGAAGTACGGCCCCGAGATCGTCGATCACGCGGTCCTCTGCACGCATGCCGACAACTCGCCTGCGAAGGAGGTCCCGTTGTTCACCGGTACGCTCACGCCGGCACAGTCACAGGCGCTCAGCGAGGCCAAGACGAAGAATCGCCGCATCACGATCGAGGATCAGGTCAACAGCGTGGTGAAGGAAGAATGAGAGCACTGGGCGCACGCTCGGTCACCGCCATCGTTCTCCTCGCGGGAACGGTCAGCGCGGCGTGGCTGCTCGAACGCTTTCGAGCGGATTACTGGGCGCAGCTCAGCCCGTGGGTCACGTTCCTCGCGGGTGCATTCGCATTCGCAGCCGGCACGCTCGTGTTCGTGTACTGGAGTCTCGGCGAGCGCAGCCGATCCTACCTCCGCTTCGGCGAGAAGCTGCCGTTCGGCGAGGAGACGTCGCTGCTCGGCGTACGGACGCGCACGCTGCTTCTCGGTCACGCACCCTACGTGGAGGTCGTCGACGTGCCGGCGCGAGCCATGCACGCGCTGTACATCGCGATCTTCTTTGGCGTCGCGCTGATCAGCCTCGACAACCGCGCAGTCTCACTGGTCCGCGACGTGCCCAACCGCTTCGATCGCTCGAGCATCGACTACTGCAAGCCGCCGGCGCCGCCGAAGCAAGTGAAGAAGCAAGACCAGGGCTGCAAGCTCGTCGAGCGCGCGTACAAGCTCGGCTACGCGAAGAGCCTCGGCTCGTGCGCGCCCGGGCACGACGAGGAGCGCCAGGTCCAGCGCCTGTGCACGCGACGCCAGCTCGACGAGCCGCTGCTGCACTATGCGTGGCGCCGGCTCGACAACCAGATCGACGATCTGCGCACGATCGACGAGGGCCCCGGCTTCTGGGAGCTGTTCACGCGCCAGCTCGATCATCTCGAGACGATTGTCGAGACCACCGCGAACACGGTGGCGATGCGACCACGGTCGTCGCATCACGTGTTCACGAACCTGCCGGATCCGCGTCCGCGACTGCGCGATCGCGTCGGCAGGATGCTCGAGCGCGGATGCGGCGCGCGGCTCGCGCATCTCCAGCATTTCCCGCCGATGCCGGCCGGGCCGCAGGGCGCCAGCTTGATGTTCGAGCAAGTGCTCGACCAGCTGATGTTCAATCCGATCTACAAGCCGATCGTCGCGCAGTGTGAGGAGATCGTCGTGCACTGGAGCGCGCCCGCGAATGCGTGCGAGCAGATCCAAGCCAATGCGGAGAAGGCGCTCGACAACCTCGGCGCGCTCGGCTCGGTGCGCGATGTCCTCGCGTGGCGCGACGGACGAGCCGAGCTCCACGGCTTCGATGCGAAGCACGCGCTCGATGTCGCGACGCCGTCGCGCATCGTCAGCTTTCAGTGCCTGATGTTCGACGACGCCGCCGAGCCCGCGCCGGTGGCCGAGCACTCGTTTGCGCTCGATGGCGTTACGCTCGCGGTGCGCGAGACGCGAACGAAGCCGCTCACCGCCGACGGCGCGAGCCAGATCCGGCTCTACAAGCAGCTCGCGGCGCTGCTCACGCCAGGCTTCGGCTACGGCCGCCTGACCAGTAACCAGGCGATCGGCGCTGTGCCCGAGGAAGCGGCGATGGCCGAGTCGTTCCGCCAGCCGACGTTCATGCTCACGCGGCTCGATCTCCTCCGCGATGCCGATCTGTTCCTCGGCAACGAGTGGCTGGCGAAGCGCCCGGACCTCCTCGCCGTCTATCCGTATCACCTCCATCTCAAGAACTTCATCGAGATCTTCCGCCGCCAGTACAAGGAACATCGAGGTCGGCTATGAAGCGCGCACTCGTCAAGCTCGCGCTGTGCAGCGTCGCGTTGTGCGGCGTTGCGCCCGTCGGGTACGCCGAACCGGCGCAGGACCGCAGCGGCTACATCGCCGAGCTGATCGACGCGATCCGCGCCACCGACCACGCGGCGCTCGCGAACACGCGCAAGTACATCCAGATCGTCGAGCGCAACAAGTGCCAAGCGCCCGAGATGACATTGCGCGTGGGTTGCATGCTCGAAGCGGCCGCTCAGAATTGCAAGCAGCTGCCCGCCGGCAAGCGCACCCGTGTCACCGATCCGAGCGGTCCGGCCTCTGGGCCGGAGCGCGAGGCGTGCCAGCGCGCGTCCGATGTGATCGCGGCAAACCAGCTGAGCGAGCGGCTGTTCGTGCCGAACGACGTGCGCTACGCGATCATGAGCAAGCAGCGCGATGCGCGCACCGCGATCGCGCGCGAGCTGCACCACCGCTACGCGCAGCTCGTCACCGAGCTGGCGATGTCGAAGTACTTCCCGGGGCCGCGCGCCGACAGCAAGGCGCTGGGAACGGGGATCGATGGCTTCTGCACCGACGTCTCCGGTACGCGCGACCTATCGTGGCAATACTGCGTTGCCGCGATCGTGTGGTTCGTGGCGACGGACGGCGCCGAGCCGGAGGGAACGTCTCGATGACCAAAGCGCACATGGCGATGCTCGCAGCCGAGAACAAGAAGCTCGAGCAAGCCGGACTCTATCGTCCCGAGACGATTCATCCCGGCCACGTCGTCGACTTCACGACGCAGGATTACCTTGGGCTCGCGCGACACGAACGCGTCATCGCCGCAGCACGCGCGGCGCTCGACAAGTACGGCCTCGGGCTCGGCTCGGCGCGCCCACTCACCGGCACGCGCGAGATCCACCGCGAGCTCGAACAATCGGTCGCGCGCTTCCTCCAGGTCCCCGACGCGATCGTGCTCGGCTCGGGCTACCTCGCGAACCTCGGGTTCTACGAGGCGATGTTCGACAGCCGTGACTGCCTGTTCTGCGACGCGCTCGTCCATCCGAGCACCGCCGAGGGCGTACGGCTGTCGTCGGCGACCGCGTTCCCATTCCGCAACAACGACGTCGATGATCTCGAGGACAAGTTGCGACGTTCTCGCTCGGCACGCTTCCGCGCGATCGTCACCGACGGCGTGTTCCCGTTCGACGGGCGCGTCGCCGAGCTCGATGGCATCTGCGCACTCGCCGAAAAATACGATGCGATGGTGGTCCTCGACGATTCACTCGGGGTCGGCGTGCTCGGTGAGACCGGCAGGGGCACGCGCGAGCTACGCGGCGTGATGCAGCGCATCGACGTCATCACGGGCACGTTCGGCAAGGCGCTCGGCGGCGCGGGCGGCGGCTACATCGCGGGCAAGCGCGAGGTGATCGGCTGGCTGCGCCAGAAGGCGATGCCCTACCTGTTTTCGACGGCACTGTCGCCGCCGCTCGCCGCCGCGGCTCACGCCGCCATCGAACTGCTCGAGCGCGGCGAAGCACCGCTCCCCACGCTGCGCATGCGCGTTGCGATGATGAAGAAGGAGCTCGAGATCCGCGGCTACAAGATCCTCGGCGAGCATCCGTCGCTCGCCATCCAGGTCGGTGGTGTCGTCGTGCTTCAGAAGCTCGTCAACCAGCTCTACGAGCGCGGCATCCACGTCAACGGTCTCTGCTACCCGGTCGTGCCGGAAGGCCAGGCCCGGATCCGGCTCGAGCTGAGCGCTCGGCACAGCGACGAGGACATGACGCGCGCGATCAATGCCTTCGATCTCGCGGGGCGGGCGCTCGGAGTCATCTGATGATCGAGCTGCGCTGCACGCTCGACCGAACGCGCATTGCACCCGATGTCGCGACGGAAGTCGGCTGCCAGCTCGAGCTGGTGCCGTCGCAGGGTGCGGCCGCCGCCGGCTCCGTCGCGCTCACGACGAATCTGTGCCTCGTGCTCGATTGCAGCGCGTCGATGCTGGGCGCGAAGGTGGAGGCCGCGATCTCGGCCGCGAAGCTGATCGTGAGCTCGATCGACGCCCGCCACCGGATCTCGGTCGTCGGATTCGCGACATCCCATTGGGTCGTCGTCGACAACGCCTCTCCGGCGGAAACCGGGCGCGACGTGATCAACAAGGAGATCGAGCGCCTGCGAACGATGATCAAGGGCAGCACGAACCTCGGCGAAGGCATTCGCCGCGGCATCAAGACGGTGCAACGGCAGCAGGCCGACGCCAGCGTGCTCGTCGTCCTCACCGACGGTGTCGCGGACTCGCAGGCCGACGCGGAGCTCGCCAGCGCCGAGGCAAACGAGGCCGGCGTGCAAGTCTTTGCGGTCGGCATTGGCGAAAGCTTCCGCGCCGATGATCTGCTGAAGGTCGTCGCGCCATCCGGTGGCACGCTGCTCGGCGAGCGCGCGGCGGATCGCCTCGAGACCGCCTTCGCCGAGCTCTTGAAACGCATCGAGAGCTTCGTCGCGACCGGCGTCCAGCTCACGATCTCGCCGGCGGCGGGCGTCGTGCTCGGTGCGACGTACAAGACGAGCCCGGAGCGCATGCTCATCGGCGACAACGTCGAACGCGTGATCGTCGGCAATCTCGAGCGCGGTATCGCGTACTCGTTCCACGTCGCGCTGACGCCGCCGTGTGCAGGCTCCGGCGAGGCCGAGATCGCGCGCGCGACGCTGCGCTACGACGTTCCATCGCGCGGGCACCGCGGTGCGATGACCGAAATCTCGATCCGGATCGCATACGACGCACGCGCCGAGGCCGCGAACCCCGAGGTCGTGCGCGCGCATGCGCGGGCCCAGCTCGCCGCGCTCGTCAAACAACTCGCGGATTCCGAGACGCGCGGAGACCGCACGAAGTCGGCCGAGCTGCTCACGCTGCTCGCCGAGCGAAGTGCTGCGCATGGCAACACGCGGCTCGTCGAGGCGCTGCGCGGGCTGGCGTCGCCAATTCCGCAGGGCGAGCTCAACGCGCTGGTGCTCGCGGCAACCGCGCGCGACGTCGTCGAGGAACCGCGTGCGCCCGAGCCAGCTGCAGTTCCCGAGACGAACCGACCACGACGAACGCTACCGACGCCGACGCGGCCGTCTGCTGCGGCGCGACCGCCGGCCGAGAACGTTCGCCCGCCGTCACCGCCACAACCGACGCCGGCACCGCCGCCACAATCGACGCCGGCACCGCCGCCACAATCGACGCCGGCACCGCCGCCACAATCGACGCCGGCACCGCCGCCACAATCGACGCCGGCACCGCCGCCACAATCGACGCCGGCACCGCCGCCACAAT
>DASUFX010000041.1:0-5987 GCA_036274355.1 Kofleriaceae bacterium
TGATCTTCTGGTGGCGGCGCTGCACCGAGCATTCGCGCTCGTAGAGGTGCACGACGTTTCCGTGCTGATCGCCAAGGATCTGGATTTCGATATGGCGTGGGCGCTCGACGTACTTCTCGAGCAGCAGCGTGTCGTCGCCAAACGCCGACTTCGCCTCGCCGCGCGCGCGCTCGATCGCATCCGCGAGGTCCTCGCGGCGGTGCACGACGCGCATGCCCTTGCCGCCGCCGCCGGCCGACGCCTTGACGAGCAGCGGATAGCCGATGCCGTGCGCCTCGTCGAGCAGCCGCGTCTGATCGTCGCCGTTGTAACCGGGCACCGTGGGCACGCCCGCCTTCTGCGCGACGCGCTTCGCCGCTTGCTTGCTGCCGAGCGCACGGATCACGTTCGCCGGCGGACCGATGAAGATGAGCCCCGCATCGGCGACTGCCTCCGAGAACTCGGCGTTCTCGGCGAGAAAGCCGTAGCCCGGATGGATCGCGCTCGCGCCGGTGCGCCGTGCGGCGTCGAGGATCGACGGGATTACGAGGTACGACTCGCGCGCGGGTGGCGCCCCGATTCGCACCGCCTCGTCGGCGAACCGCACGAATGGCGCGTCGGCGTCCGCGTCGCTGTACACGGCGACCGTCGCGATGCCCATCGCGCGGCAGGTCCGCATCACGCGGAGCGCGATTTCACCGCGGTTGGCGACGAGGACCTTCTCGATCGACTTCGACTCGGTCACGCCGGGACGCTAACACGCACGCCGACGTGAAAGTGAGTCGCTAGTGCGTGCCGGTGATGCAGGTCGTCAGGTCGATTGTCTTCGAGACGATCTTGCTACAGCCGCCGAGGTCGAGCTCGACGGAACCGAGCACGGACACGGTGTAGACACCCGGCCGGTTCACGCTGACCACGCCGGTCGGCTGAATCTGCTGCTCGGGGTCGAGGATCTCGACGTCCTGGATCGGATCGAAGTCGACGAACTGGATCTTGCCGGCCTCGGCGCCGCCGTAGAGCGTGCGCGCGCTCCACGCGATGAACGGGCGACCACTACTCGACAAACCACTCGACAGATCGACGATGACGTCGAAGATCTCGGGGCCGATGACGCTGTCCTCCGCGACCGCCATCGCGCCGGTCGCCGGATCGGTCACCGTGAGCCTAACGATCTGCGCGGTCGGCAGCGAGTGAGACGCGACGCATGTATCGGCGCTCGTGCCATCCGCGAAGTCATAGTGGCAGATCGGATTGGCGACAGCGCCACCGTCGCTGTAGCCGAACTGGGCCTCGAAGCGCACGCCATGGTTATCGCAGTCGTCCGCAAACGGGATGAATCGCGCAGTGAGCACCGCCGCATCGGGCGTATCGCCCGGTGCATCGGAGCCAGAACCAGCCGCGCCGGTCGCGACTTGATCTTCATCGGGGTGCAGATTGTCGCCGCACGCTGCGAGCAGCAGCGCGGGCACGAGGATCAGCTTCAACATGTGCGGGCCTCCTGGTAGGACACCCGCGGCCTCTGCAACGAAAGTTCCTGATCCGGAACCTTCTCCGTTCGCGTGCTTGCGATTTCGTGAGCTTGTTTAACGCGCGCCGACGAGGCACCGCATTGTGCCCGCATGCAGAGGCGTCACTCGGTGATTCTCCGAGACTAGTGCCGGAACACGCCCCACGAGGTCGTGCCGCGGACGGGTGCCGAGTATGCCGCCGACAATGCGATCGCGATGACCGTGCGCGTGTCGCGCGGATCGATGATGCCGTCGTCCCATAGGCGCGCGGTCGCGAAGTACGGGTCGCTCTCCTTGTCGATCATGCTCTCGGTCATCGCCTTCATCACGCCGAGCTTCTGCTCGTCGACGGCTTCGCCGCGCTTGGCCGCTGCCTCGCGCTGAATGATGTCGAGCACGCCCGCGAGCTGCTTGCCGCCCATGACCGCGATGCGGTGATTCGGCCACGTGAACAGGAAGCGCGGCGCGTAGGCGCGGCCGCTCATCGCGTAGTTGCCGGCGCCGTAGCTCGCACCGGTCATGATCGTGATCGCTGGCACGGTCGAGTTCGACACCGCGTTGATGAGCTTCGCGCCGTGCTTGATGATGCCTTCCTGCTCGACCTTCTTGCCGACCATGAAGCCGGTGATGTTCTGCAGGAACAACAGCGGTACGTCGGACTGATTGCACAGCTGGATGAACTGCGCGCCCTTCTCCGCCGAGTCGGAGAACAAGATGCCGTTGTTCGCGAGGATACCGACGGGAAAGCCGTGCAGGTGCGCCCAGCCGCAGATCAGCGTCGTGCCGTAGAGCGGCTTGAACTCGGAGAACCGCGAACCGTCGACGATGCGCGCGATCACCTCGCGTGAATCGAACGGCACCTTGATGTCGGGCGACGCGATTCCGAGCAGCTCCTCGGCGTCGTACTTCGGGGGCTCGATCACGCGCGGCAGTGGGGCTGCGCCCTTTCGCCAGTTGAGGTGCGCGACGATCTCGCGGCCGATCCGAATCGCGTCGCGCTCGTCGCGCGCGAGGTAGTCCGACACGCCGGACACGCGCGAGTGCATCTCGGCGCCGCCGAGCTCCTCGTGATCGGTGTCTTCGCCGGTCGCCATCTTCACGAGCGGCGGACCCGCGAGATAGACCTGCGCCTGCTTCTCGACCATGACGACGTAGTCGCTCATGCCCGGGATGTACGCGCCACCCGCGGTCGAGCTACCGAACACGAGGCAGATCGATGGAATCCGGTGCTGCGACCGGCGCGTCAGATCGCGAAAGCCGCGACCGCCCGGCACGAAGATCTTCGACTGATTCGGCAGGTCGGCGCCGGCTGATTCGATCAGCGAGATCGTCGGCATCCGATTGTGCTCGGCCACGTCGTTGAGCCGGCCGCTCTTCACGGCCGTCATCTCGCTGATCGCGCCGCCTTTGACGGTCGAGTCGTTCGCCGAGATCACGACCTCGACGTTCGACACCTTGCCGATACCGCCGATGAAACCCGCGCCGGTCGTGTGCCCGGGAACGTCTTTGCCGGCGAGCGGGGATAGCTCGAGGAAGTACGAATCGCGATCGAGGAGCAGCTCGATGCGCTCCCGCGGCAACAGCTTGCCCGCCGCTTTGTGACGGCTCGTATATTTCTCGCCGCCGCCGATCGTTGCTTCGCCGAGCGCTTTCTTCAGCTTCTCGACCGCGGCCGTATTCGCATCGTGATTGGCGCGGTACTCGGGCGACCGCAGGTCGATCCGTGACGCGATGACCGGGTAAGGCTGTTCCACGCGAAGGAATCTAGCAGTAGGTTTGCAGCAAATGGCGAACGTGATCGAAGAAGCAAAGTCAGGCCGAGCAAGCTGCCGCACCTGCAAGAAAGCGATCGCGAAGGGCGAGCTGCGGTTTGGCGAGGAAGCGCCCAACGCGTTCGGCGACCAGCCGAGCATGCGCTGGCACCACATGTTGTGCGCGGCCGAGAAGCTGCCGGCCGAGCTCAAGGCGGCGCTCGATCAGTTCCCCGGCACGGTGCCGAACCGCGCCGAGCTCGACAAGGCGATGGCCGACGCGCTCTCCGGCGGGCGTGCCAAACCGGGCGGATTCCCGTACGCCGACAAAGCGCCGACGAGCCGCGCCAAGTGCATGCAGTGCAGCCAGACCATCGACAAGGACAGCGTCCGCATTGCTGTCGAGCGCGAGATCGATACCGGTGCGATGGTCACCAAGGGTGCCGGCTACATGCACCCGAAGTGCGTCGCCGAGTACTGCGAGACGCATGACATGGACAAGGACGACCTCGTCGAGGGCGTGCGCGCGAACTCCCGCCTCGTCCCTGCCGACCTCGACAAGACGATCGCCGAGATCGGCTAAGTCGCTTCACTTCGATAAGCCGTAGAAATTGGCGCACCCGCCAGCGGCCGGGCGACCATTTCGGCGTGCGGCTCCTGCCGGTTCTTGTGCTGCTTTCGCCTGCCCTCGCGCATGCCGATCGCCACGTCATCGAGAAAGGCGAGACGGTCCAGCACGTCGCTGACGCGTACGGCTGCAGCCTCGACGCCGTGCTGCGCGCGAACAAGCTGCAAACGACGCTGCTCGAGCCGGGCACCGTGATCGAGATTCCGAATTGCTCGCTACGTACGCGCGCGCAGACCCGCACGCGCACGGTCACGCCGCGGTCGCGGCCGACGTCCGACGACGACAAGGCGCGCGCCGCACTCGCGGTGATCGACGGCGCGACATGGACCGCGGAGAGCAAGCCGAAGCTCGTCGCAGCGCCCGCGCCGAAGCTCGTCGCGACGCCGGCACCGAAGCTCGTCGCGACGAAGCCCGTCGGCATCAGCGACTCGCTTGGCGTTCCGTGGGACGGCGAGCTGCTACGCGGCGAGCAGCTGCCGCTCGGCGACGGCTATCGCGTGCGGCGTCCCGAGCTCGCGTTCGGCGTTCCGTACGTCGTCGACCACCTTCGCCACGCGATCGCCGAAGTGCGCGCGCTCTATCCCGACGTCCACACGCTCGCGATCGGCGACATCTCGGCCGAGCACGGCGGCAAGCTCGCCGCGCATCACTCGCACCAGAGCGGGCTCGACGTCGACGTCGGTTTTTACTTCAAGCAGGTTCCCGACGGCTATCCCGATCACTTTGCCGCGGCCGACGACAACATCGATCTCCAGGCGACGTGGGCGCTCCTCACCGCGTTCGCGCGGACGACGGATCTCGACGACGGCGTCTCGATGATGTTCCTCGACTACGCGATCCAGCGTCGCCTCTATCAATGGGCCGCGAAGCGGGGCACACCCGAGGCCGACCTCGAGCATCTGTTCCAGTACCCGAACGGCAAGGACGCGCAAAGCGGGTTGATCCGGCACTGGCCGAATCACGCCGATCACGTGCACGTGCGCTTCAAGTCCCGTCGCTGACGACCGATGCCGGCGGCAACCCCGGCTCCGCCTCGATCGCTTCAGCACCGTTCCTGAGCAGCTTCGCCATCATCACGATCGCGAACAGGCTCGCGACCGCTGCGAGGACCGAGAGCATCATGAATCCGCCCGCGGACGTCGCCTTCTTCATCGCCTCGGGGATCATCCATTGCTGGATCGCGAGCGAGACCAGCGTCAGCGTCACGAACCCCGCGCCCTTGGCCTGCGCTTGGCTGCGCAGATCCTCGTTTCCCGACCGCGCGCCAAATCCGGCGATCGCGACCGCGAGCAACGCGACGCCGCCGGTGATCAGAATCGGCATCGCGACCGCGAGGGCCTGTGCGTACTGCATCGCGTTGTCCGAACCGAACGACGACGAACCGCCTTTGTAGAGCATCCGGTACAGCCACGGCATCTGGCCGAGCGTGACGCCGGCAGCCCACAGCGAGATCGCGCCGCTGATCACGAACGGCCACCGACCGAGGTCTGCGACGGACCCGCGCGCGGTCCGCAGCGCGCCGACGCCGAACTGCATGAACGCGATGATGTTGATGATCAGCGCGGTGAACGTCGCGAGCTTGAACAGCTCGAGGCCGCCCTGGCTGCCTCGCCCTGCGACGAGCATCAGTGTCAGGAGCACGAGGCTGATCGCTGCGATCACGCGTACCCACAGTGATGTCGCGGCGAGCCGCAAACCGCTGGCCGCGGCGACGCGATCGATGACGGCACCCACCTGCGGCACCTTCGCAAATCCGACGAGGAACAGCCCGAACCGCACCATCCGCAACGCGCCGTCGATCACGTAGCTGCTCTTGCCCTCCGGCATCCAGCTGTACATCGCCTTCGCGAGCACCGGCGGCGGCCAGGTGAGCAGGCTGACGACGACGATGGCGATCGCGAGCTCGCGACGCTCGCGCCAGTTCGCGACCGCGAGGCCGATCGGCACGACGACCCACACCGCGAAGAACGCCCAGTCCGCGGTCTTGTAGATCCACTCGTGCTCCCACAGGTTGTCCTTGAACTGGACAAAGCCCCACGCGAAGTTGACGAGCAGCGCACCGGCAAAGCCGCACGCGGCGATCTTGAGGCCGAGCGCCACCTGCCCGCTCGCTCGCCGCGC
>DASUFX010000042.1:0-39519 GCA_036274355.1 Kofleriaceae bacterium
GAGACCGTCGAGCGTGCGCAGCGCGAGCTCGCGCTTGCCTTCACGGCCGAGGATGTCGGCGATGTAGCCGAGCGCCTGCGGATCGAGCTTGTCGCGCTCGAGCCACTTGTTCGCGATGTCGCGCGCCTCTTCGAGCTTGCCGCCATACGACAGCGCCTGGACGAGCGCGCGGTGCTTCTCGCGGCTATCCGGGTTCTTGACGAGCGCGTCCTGCGCGTCGGCAATTGCCTTCGTGATGCTCGCGCTCGTACCGTCGAACGTGCCGAGCGCAGCGTTGCGCGTCCACACCTTCTTCATCTGGATCACGATGCGGCGACCACCACCGACGGGCGGGCGCGGCATCGCGCGGGGCATGTCCTTTGCCGGCGCCTTCTTCTCGGCTTTATCGGCGGGCTTCTCGGCTTGGATCACACCGCCCTTGCCGCCCCAACGGGTGCCACCGCCACCGCCGGCGTCGAGGCTCATCGTCATCTCTTCTTCATCACGCGCCGCGCGCGGTGCCATCGAGGCCTTCGCCATCGTCGGCGCGGGAGCCGGCGCATTGTCGGCCGGCACCGGAATCGTGCCCGTCGCCGCGACCTCGTCGATATCTTCCTCGCCGGTCCACTTCGCGGCCGACTGGCTGCGATCGACGCCGAACGCATCGAACATCGCCTGCGACTCGAGCACGAGCAGCGACGTCTCGCGCGACATCACGCCGTAGCCTTGCGACAGCGCGACGATGCGCGAGCGGTCCTCGCCTTTGCCCTGGCGCTCGAGCTGATCGATCGCGAGCGACGCCCACAGCCGCGGCACGAAGCCGTTGCCGTTCGCCGTCGACACCGCGAGCTTCAGCGGATAGCGCTGCTCGAACTTCTGGCCGGCGACCTTGCCGCGCAGCACGACCTCGCCGGAGACATCGCCGTTGATGCGCGCTGCGATCAATACTTCACCACCGGCGCGGAGCGTCGGCAGGCTCGTCATCGTCGTCTTCTCCGCGGTCGTACCACCGGCCGCGGCCACTTCGGTCATGCCTTCCGGCAGCTCGACGGTCGCATCGCGTAGCGACGTACCATACGTCGATTCGAGTGCGGCCATCGCCGCGGTGCCGACCGACTGGCCGGGTACCCACGCGAGGTAGCTACCGCCACCGCCGCGCGCCGCAGCCGCGAGCAGTGCCGAGTCGGCATCGCTGCCGACACCGATCGTCGTCACGTGGACGTCGCCGGTGCCGGTCGTCGACGCGATCGCCTTCTCGACATCCGCGACGCGGCGGAAGCCGGTCGATGCGAAACCGTCGCCGATGTAGAGCACCCAGCGCTCGCGCGACAGGTCTTTTAGACCGGCGTGGCCTGCACGGAGCGCGGCGACGACATCGCTCGCACCTGCAGGCGTTTGCGTCCCCAGCCAGCCTTTGAGCTCACCGGCGGCCGACGTCGTCGGTGCGCGCAGGTCACCCATCGCGCGGCATTCGCTGTCGCACACCATCGCGGTGAACCGATCGCGGCGATCGAGATCATCGACCATCGAAACCGCGAGCTCGCTGGCGCGCGTGAACCGCTCGCCGACCATCGACTGCGAACCGTCGATGATGATCATGTAGTCGCGCGCCTTCGATTCGCGCCAGCGCGGCAGCTTCGGCGATAGCGCGAGCACCGCCGTCGGGCGGGCATCGGCAGCAACCACCTTCTGCGCGTCGATGACCTTCTGGTCGATGCCGACGTTCTTCTTCGCCGCGAGCTTGTCATCCGGGCCAGCAGCTGCACCGCCGGTGAACGTCCACGCGCGCACCTCGGCGTCACCGTCGGGGCGGTAATCGACGACGAGGTCGCCGCGCGGCACGAAGCCGCCTTGCTCGAGCGTCATCGCGTTGACATCAGCGCGCGCCGAGTCCGGCTTCAGCTCGTACCCCGCCGCGCGGACCGAGCCCTGCTGCGCCCCACGCACTTCGACGTCGACCTTCATCTTGTCGGCGACCGTCGAGCCGTCCGTCGAATGCGGCAGCGGATAGACATACTGGCGCTGCGGTCCGCGCGGCGTCACCACTTGCGTGTACGCGAGCTTGATCGTGCGCACGCCCTTCGCCGGAATCGGGAAGATCTTCAGCTCGAAGCGACCACCGCGCTTCCAGTCGAGCAGCGCCGGATCTTTCCACGGGCCGGGCACCCACACGATTTCTTGCTGGATCAGCGGGTCGCGCTCGATGCGCTTCGGCGTCGCCTTGTCGATCACGCCGCGCCAGATCTTCGCCGCGCGCTCCTTGTCGACGAACGCGCCGTTGATGAAGCCATCGGGCTCGTTCTTCATGTCGAGCGCGAGGCTGTCGATCTGCGCGTCGGCGGGCAGCGGGAACTGATACACGCCTTCGAGCTGCGTGTCGCTGTCGTTGCGGAACGTCTCGGTGATCTCGGTCCGCGCGACCGGTCCGGAGATGCGGACCTTCACTTCGTGGTTCGCGAGCGCGAGATTCCAGTCCTTGTCGCGCTTCTCGCCAGGCTTGTACGCGCGCAGCGCGCCGAGGCCCGACGTCGTCTCCTGATCGGTCTGCTTCGTCTTCGGCTGCTCGATCTCGGACCACTGCGCGTCCTTGACGAGCTCTGGTGCGGCGCTGACCGAGAGCTTGCCGTTCTCGATGATGCCTTCCTCACCGGCGCGGACCTCGTCTTTCGCGCCGTTCGCAGCGGTGAGCACGATGCCACCGCGCACGACCTGGACGGCGGTGAGGTTGTCGGCAGCGGTGACGCTAAAGCGCGTGCCGACGACATCGACGCGGCCGCTCGGCGTCGTGATCGACGCCTGGCGATTGTCGACGTGCGCGACATCCGCGGCGATGCGGCCTGCGACCAGCTTCACGCGACGCGGCTCCTTCGCATCGAACACGACGCTCGTGCGGTGGTCGAGCACCATGCGCGAGCCATCCGCCAGCTCGAGCGACACGCGGGTGCGCTCGTCGGTGCGCAGCTCGGCGCCCGTCGGCAACATCTCGCCGGCGCGTAGTGGCCGCCAGCTGCGCGTTGCGGAGTCCTTGATCGCGATGCCGTCGCCTTGTTCGCTTGCGGCACGCGAGATCGTCTTCACCTTGCCGATCGGTCCATTGCCGGCAACGGTCGTGTGCGACGCGTCATCGCCGCCCTTCTTCATCATCGCGACACCGACGACACCGGCAGCAAGTGCGGCCGCCGCACCAGCGACAATCCACAGCTTGCGTTTCGCGATCGGTGTAGGTGCGGCGATCGGCTTCTCGACCGGTTTCTCGATCGTGTTCTCGTTCGTCTTTTCGAGCTTCTTCTCGACAGGTTTCTCGTCGAGCTTGGTCATCAACCGATCGACGAGATCGTTTGACGGAACATAGTCACTGCCGGCGCCTGCAAGGCGAGTCGCAAGGACGGCGGCCTCATGCTTGGCATCGCGGCATTGATCGCAGCTCGCGAGGTGCGAGGCGTGTTTGGAAATGGCAGATGCCTCGCCGGCGACAAGCGCAGCGAGATCATCCATGACGTCATCGTGGGCGGTACGCATTATTCGATCTCCTCGGTGGGCATGACCGAGCGAAGCCGGTCGAGCGCGCGGCTGATCCGCTTGCGCGCTGCGGCTTCGTCGAGCCCGCAGGCCTCCGCGATCTCGCGGTGGCTCAGGTCAGCGACATAGCGAAGGGCAAGCGACTCGCGCTCGCTCGGCTTGAGCTTCTCGAGCGCGTCGCGCAATACACGTGCGCGTTGGCGCAGCGCGAATGAATCACGCGCTTCGCCTTCCGTAGGCACGAGCTCGAGGAGCTCCTTGCCACGGCGTCGAGTCTCCAGCATGTGCGCACACACGTGCCGCGCGATCCCGCACAACCACGCCTTCACCGATCCTTCAGCGCGATACGACGCCATCGCGCGATGTGCGCGCAACAGCGTTTCTTGAACGCCTTCGTCGGCGTCCGCCTGAGAACCGAGCAGGGCCATACACAACCGGCCGAGCACGACGTGGTGTGTGCGAGCGCACGCAGCGAGTGCGTCGCGATGGCGACCGTCGTGGATCATCTCCACGATCGGGTCGTGAGCGACGGCGTTCGTTGCTAACGCTTGCATGTCGCCCCCCACGTGCGCTGCCACCGAGCTTTCGTGACCGCCTTTTCGCGAAAACTCGGAAGTGCCTGAAGTTGCAGCGCCGTCGGTGAGCCCCATGGGCGATCCAACGCGCGAGGCGCGGCCGGTGTCTACGCCGCTTCGTCTAGTCCCCTACTTTGCGACGCACGTGTGGGTGTCGCCCTCCGCTGGCTGCTTCAAGCAACCATCGATTTGCCCGTCGGGGCACTCGAGTGCGACTTCCTGCGTGCAGGGCTGACTATCACCCGTTGTGGTCTTTGTCGCATCGCTACCACTATCGCTGCCGCTGCCGCTGCCGCTGCCGGTGTTGGTCGTCGTGGTGTCCTGCTTCTTGCTGCTGCCGTGGCCACAGCCGATCGCGAACGCACCAATGATCATGAACGAAATGAGCTTGGTCATCTGTCTCCTCCAGGGCGATCAACGAGGAGCACCGACGCGGCTTACAGCTAGCCGATGAACGCGCGCGTGATCGCGAATGCAATCAACGCCATGACGATCGCGCCGACCACGAGCACCCATGGTTTCAGTTGCGGTTTGCGCGTACGACCAAAGCCTGCAACCTGCGGCATCGACGTCGCGCGCGGTGGAAACAGCGGTTGATCGAACGAGTCCTGCGCGGTCGGCGTCGCATCACGCGTTGGAATCTGCGGTGCGATCGGCGGCGCCCAACCGGCATAACCGCCCGCGGGTTGCGACGGCGCGAACGGTGGTGCGCCTTGCATCGGCATCGCACCGCCCATCGGCATGTTGTTCATGCCCATCGGCAAATTCGATCCGAGCGGCTGCGGTTGTGGTGTCGGCGGCAGTGGCGCCATTCCGGGTACGGAGTTGCCGGTCATCTGCGGCGGCATCGGCAATCCCGGCAGCGGCGGTCCCGGCGTCGGGCCGCGGCCACGCAACGGCATCGGTGGCGGCACTGTCGACGGACGATTGCTGCGCGACGGGCTCGCCGTACGCATGCCAGGCACCGGAGTGCGGCGATCACGCGGCGCGATCAAGCGCGTGTCTTCGCCCGGCGTGTTGAATGGCGGCTGGTAGCCGTCGTCGAGCTTGCCGAGATCGAGCGGCTCGCGTGCGCGCGTCTTTTCCTCGTCGCTGTCGCTGTCGCGGCGCGCGCGACGCGCGGGTGGCGCACCTTCGGCGGTCAGCTCGCCAGAATCGCGAATCGGCGCTGCCGTGCGCAGCATGCGCATCTGGTCGCCCGAGAGATTCGCGAGTCGCGTCTCTTCTTCCTCGAAGCGGTCGATCACCAAGCGCGCTTGCGAGATGCTTTGGTCCTCGCGCGCCGAGAACGCATCTGCCGTGCGGATGCGAATCACGGTTGCTTCGGCGCCGTCGAAGTCGAAGCGCCCCGATTGATCGCGCGGTGCGATCACCTTCTGGCTCTGGCGCTCGAGCTCCTCGGTCGAATCGATCAGCTTCGCCAGCTCGCTCGCCGGATCACCGACGACCTGATCGAGCGAATAGCGCAGCGAGCGCAGCTTCTGGCCGAGCTGCCCGGTCGTCGCGTGACGGCGCGTCTTGTCCTTCGCGAGCGCGGTCATCAGGATCTGATCGATCTCCGGCGGCAGTCGGCCGTCGATCTCGCTCGGCCGCGGCACGGTCGCTTCACGCACCGAGCGCAACGCGGCGAGATCGTCGAGGCCCGAGAACAATCGGCGATTGCAGATCAGCTCCCACATCAGGATGCCGACCGAGAACACGTCGCTGCGCGGATCGAGTGGCTCGTTGCGCGCTTGCTCCGGCGAGATGTACGCGAACTTTCCGCGCACGGCACCGCCCTGGGTCGCGTCTTGCTCGGCACGCTTCGCGATGCCGAAATCGGTGAGCTTCACTTCGCCGGCGCGCGACAACAGCACGTTCGATGGCGACACGTCGCGGTGAACGAGCGCCATCGGCCTGCCATCGGGACCGCGCGACGTGTGCGCGTGCTCCAGCGCTTCGCAGATCTCCGCGCCGATATGCAGCACGAGATCGAACGGCATGCGGCGGCGTTTTTGCTGTTCGAGCGCGCGCTGCACGGCGCCGAGGTCCTTGCCATCGACGAACTCCATGACCAGGAAGTACTGGCCGTCATCGCCGAGGCCGACATCGAAGATCTGGACGATGTTGCGGTGCTTGAGCAGCGACAGCACCTTCGCTTCGGCGATCAACAGCTCGACGAACCGGCGGTCCTGCGACAGGTGAGGCAGGATTCGCTTGATCGCAACGGGCTTCTCGAAGCCGCCGGCGGCCACGGCCTTGCCGCGGAAAATCTCCGCCATGCCGCCGACGCCTATGCGGTCGAGCAGCTCGTACCGGGTCACGCCGCATCAGGTTACCACGGTTAAGATGTCCTACATGGATCGGATCAAGCGGCTTCTCGACGAGGCGCTCGCCAATGGCCTGGGCTCCGCGGCGGCCGTCTCCGTCGGTGATGGAGGCCACGAAGTTTTCCGGTACGTCGCGGGAGTCGTACGGCGCGTGCCCGATCGTGGTCAGCGCGTCGAGGAATCGACGCGGTTCGACCTTGCGTCGGTCACGAAGCCAATGGCCACCGTCGCGATCGCGATGGTGCTCGTCGCCGAACGCCGTCTCGATCTCGACGCACCTGTGCGCACGTACCTGCCGGGCGCGGCGACCACCGCGACCGTGCGTCAGCTGCTCGGCCACAGCGCCGGCTGCGCCGCGCACGTGGAGTTCTTCCGGTACCTGCGCGCAACGCGCCCGCAGAATCCGCGCGAGGTGCTCGTCGAGCGCGCGATGCGCGAGCCTTGCGGCCCACCGGGAATCGACGCCGTCTACAGCGATCTCGGGTTCATTCAGCTTGGCGCGGTACTCGAGCGCGCGGCCGAGCAGCCGCTCGAGCAGGCGTTCACCGAGCTCGTTGGCGAACCACTCGCGCTCGCCGCACGTTACGCACCCGAGGCGCTCGTCAACTGCGTCGCGACCGAGCTCGATGATCGCGGTCTCGTGTCAGGGCTCGTGCACGACGAGAACTGCTACTTCGGCGGTCGCATTGCAGGTCATGCGGGTCTGTTCGCGACCATCGTCGATGTCGCTGCATTCGCGCGCGCGATCACCGATACCGCAGCTGGTACACCGCGCGGCCGGTTCACGACCGATGTCGTCACCCGCTTTTTCACCGACACACCGACGCCAGGATCGACTTGGCGACTCGGTTGGGACACGCCGTCGTCCACGCCGGGCGTGTCGCAGGCGGGCGATCGCTGGCCGCGCACGGGCGCGGTCGGTCACACCGGTTTCACCGGCACGTCGCTATGGCTCGATCTCGCGAAGCGTCGCTGGGTCGCGCTACTCACGAATCGCGTACATCCGACGCGCCACGGAGATACCGCCGATCGCATCAAGGCCTTGCGCCGCGCGATCAACGACACCGTCGTCGAGACGCTCGGCTGATCCGCAGCATCCAAGCTGCATGCGGAGACGCAAGGCCCTCGCGCTGGTCGGGCTACTCGGCGGCGTGTTGATCGCCGCGCTCGTTGGTTGCGCCTTCGTGATCTGGCGCGCGCCTGACATGGCAGCGCTGATCGCGTTCGGAGCGACGTGTGCGGCCGCGACGACGTGCATGTCACTGCGTCACTTCGGCTGGTTGTTCCTGATCGTCGCGGTCGTGTACGGGGTGCTCGCGATCGGGCTCTACGCGCTGCACCTGCTCGGCCTGCCGTTCGCCGCCATCGTCACCGGCGTCGCAGTGCTGGTCGTGATCATCCTCGCGACGATGATGTGGGCGCTGATCCCGGCTGGCACCGAGGACGATCCGTACGACGACTAGTGACGCCGGCCGTTCGTGCGGAAGCCGTTGCGCTTGGACTTCGACTTGCCGGCTGCGCGCACGTCGGCGCCGGTTGCGCCGAACATCGGATCGACGCCGCGGTCGGCACAGACCCACAACGAGACGAGGATCGCTAGATCGGCGAGCGCGCGCCGGCTCATCGACGCCGGAATCACGAGACCGTACGTCTCCGATACGAAGCGCAGATCGCGAAGCAAGCGGCCGACCTCGTCACGATTGACGTCACCGTGCCAGTACACGACGCGCGTCATCAGCAGCTCGGCGTGCCGGCGCAAGAACTCGCCCATCGACAGCGGCTGCACGATGCGCACCGACGGCGGCTTGCAGATCTCGAGGAGATCTTCGAGGTACTCGTTCCAGTGCAGCGCGAGCCGGCGGTTCTCGGGGCGACGTAAGAACTTCACGCGCTCGACGGAGAAGTCGGCCTTCACCGTCGTGCGGAAGCGCGGCGTGACCGCCATCAGATCGTAAAGCACCGGTGGGTCGGTCTTCGAGTAATCGACGTCGTGGTACTTCCACCACGTGCGCAGCTGCGGCCACGTGCGCAGCGACAGCAGCGGATCATCGTTCGAGTCGACGATCACGAACCGGCGATCTTCGGCGCGCAGCACCGTGATCCAGTGCGTCCACTCGTCCACGCACAGGAGCACTGGCGTTTGCTCGCGGAGGTAGTGCACGAGCAGCTTGCGCGCTTGCTCGGGATCGCGGCGACGTTCGAGGACGAGGTCGCATTCGAACTCGCGCGCAGCGCGGGCAAGCTGGATCTCATCCGTGCCCGACCACCAGTGCGTCTTCGCGGTCGATGCAAGCTGCTTGACGTCGACCATGCGACCGAGCGCGAGCAGGGCATGCTTGAGCGCGAACGGACCACACGTCCATTCGTTCGGTTGCGGGTAGAAACCCGGACCAGCGATACCCTCTGCCACGGTGCGACTCTAGCTCAAACGCCGGGCCGCGCTGCCCTGCCGAGAGGCCGAGAAATGCTAATTATCAGGATGGGTTAGAGTCCGCGAGATCCGGATTAACCGCATGGTTGGTCGGCCACTGCCAGCGCCGGCCCACCTGGACAGAGTCCGCCGGATGCTGCTCGACCATGCGCCTCCAGCGGTCGAATGCGAGCGCGTGCTCGCCGCAACGAGCGGCGCGCTGGATCGCTTCGATCACGAAGCTGCGCTGGCGCTCGAAGTGCTCGGGCGTCCACGCGATATCGCTGACATCGAGCAGCTGAGTACCGGCGTCGGCGCGGCTATCGAGCCACAGCACGAGCTCTACTTCCCACCGCGCTTCGGCAAACGGCCGCGCGGCGGCGGCGGTCTCGCGCAACATCGTGAGCGCGACATCGTCGGAGACGAATAGCTCCGCGCTCGGCCCGAGCCGGTGGTTCGAGAATACGACCATGCACATTCTTACGTGGTCGGTGTGACAGCCGATTCGCGCATCGGTAACGGGAGCACGCCCGCTCTCACTACGTCATTACGAAGCCCCTGGTCCTCGAGGCCCTGAAGCGCTCGCGCGCAGGTCGCACAGGGGGCGACGCGGTCGCCGGGGGCGAACAGCGCCAACGGACCGTCCGCGGTGACCTCGATCGCACCTGGACCGAGGTCGGCGAGCGCAGCGCGTAGTGCGTCGCCATCGAGGGAACCTGGTGGAATACCCAGGCGTTGCTCGCACACGCCGAGATAGCCGGTGAGCGCAGCGGTGATCGCGCACTGGCCCGGTGGCACGAAGCCGTCGAGCCACTGGTTGTGGGCGATTCGATCGATCCAGTCGAGATAGAACGCGGTGAAGCTCGGCCGGATCGGCTGCAGGATGCCGAGCTGCCGCGCGTCGAGCCAGACTTGTCCGGAGGCCGGACCATCGAGAGTTAGTAGTGCTGCGTAGCCGCAGCCGAGGTGACTGATCGGCAGTGCACGCTGCCACGCGGTGACGCCGGTCGGCGCATCGATCGGTGCGACGCGATCGACGTAGATGAGGCCGTAATAGGGACCGACTCCGCCGGCCGAAAGCCGGGTTACGTATTCGAGGTAGTCGGCAGGCAATTCGACATCGAGCATGCCCTCGGCGATTGGTGGCGCGAGGTGATAGTGATGCTGCGCGGCGCCGAAGCGCCTGAAGCGCGGATCAGATGCAGCGAGCCCACCAAGAATCTCGCGCAACCTGGTGATCAGCTCACTCACCGATCATTCACCGATCACGGTTACCGAGACATGACGCCGATGCGGCGACGTGCGGTGCTCCCAGAGATAGAGGCCTTGCCACGTGCCGAGCGCGAGCTTGCCGTTCGCGATCGGTAGGCCGATCGACGTCTGGGTCAGCACGGACCGGACGTGCGCGGGCATGTCGTCATCGCCTTCGGCATCGTGGGTGAACATGCGATCACCATCGGGCACGAGCTTCGCGGCGAACGTCTCGAGGTCACGGCGAACGCTCGGATCCGCGTTCTCGCAGATGATCAGCGACGCGCTCGTGTGGTGGATGAACACGGTTGCCAGGCCATTTTGCGCGCTACTTGCAGCAACAACCTTCGCGACTTCCCCAGTGATGTCATAGGTCCCGCGGCCTTTTGTCGCGACCGTCAGCTCGCCTCGGTGGAACATGGCGACGGCAGTAGAGCACAGACGTGACAAGGTGGGCGGCGAGCGCGATACTGCGGCCGTGATCCGACGCTCGCTCCGTTATGCCGAAGAGCTAACGGACGCCGTCAAGCAGCAGCTCGCGCTTGCCTACACGGCAAAGGACTTGCTCGCGTTCGGACTGCGCTCGCGCATGCGCGAGGGCTACTCCAGGAAGGACTTCCGCTCCGACCTGATGGCCGCGCTCGTGGTCGGCGTCGTCGCGCTCCCGCTATCGATGGCGCTCGCGATCGCGTGCGACGTGCCGCCGCAACACGGCCTCTACACGGCGATCGTTGCCGGCGTCGTGTGCTCGCTACTCGGCGGCACGTACTTCCAGGTCACCGGCCCGACGGCGGCGTTTGTCGTGATCTTGTTGCCGATCGTCCACAAGTTCGGCGTCGGAGGCTTGCTGGTCGCCGGCATGTTGGCTGGTCTCATGCTCGTCGGCATGGGCTTGGCCAGGCTCGGCAAGCTCATGCAGTTCGTGCCGCATCCAGTGACGAGCGGCTTCACGATGGGCATCGCGATCGTGATCGGCGTCCTGCAGCTCAAGGACGTGTTTGGCGTCAAGTTGCCGCGCACCGAGGGCGTGTTCGAGTACTTCGGAGCGCTGATCGACGCGCGCCATGCCTTCAACTTCTGGGACGTCGGCGTCGCCGTCATCACGCTCGTGATGCTGCTGATGCTACCGAGGATCATCAAACGCATCCCGGTGCCACTGATCGCACTCGTCGTCGCGGCGCTGCTCGTGGTCGTCGTCGGCCATTTCGCGCCCGAGAGCTGGGGCTTCCACGTCACGACCATCGGGTCGAAGTTCACGTACCCGCTCGGCGGCGGTGAGGTCGGCCACGGCATTCCGCCGCTGCCGCCGCTTCCCGTGCTGCCATGGCAGGTCGCCGATCCGGGCCATCCACCGTTCGACCTCAACCTGCAGGTCATCCGCGAGCTGCTGCCGTCGGCCTTCGCGATCGCGATGCTCGGTGCGATCGAGTCGCTCATGGCCGCCGTCGTCGCCGACGGTATGGGCGGCAGCCGCCACGATCCGAACGCGGAGCTGATCGCACTCGGCGTCGGTAACATCATATGCCCGTTCTTCGGTGGCATCGCTGCGACCGGCGCGCTCGCGCGTACGGCCACGAACATCCGCGCAGGTGCCCGCTCACCGCTCGCTGCCTCGATGCACGCGATCTTCATTCTCGCCTGCACGATCGCGCTCGCACCGCTCGTTTCGTACCTACCGATGGCGGCGCTTGCGGCGCTGTTGATCATCGTCGCGCGTAATATGTCCGAGGCGCGCCACTTCTTCCGGCTCGCGCGCATTGCGCCGAAGCACGACGTGCTCGTGATGCTGACGTGCTTCACGCTCACGGTCGTGTTCGACATGGTGATCGCGGTGACCGTCGGTGTCGTGCTCGCAGCGCTGTTGTTCATGCGCCGGATGTCGGTGCTCACCCAGGTCGAGCTCGAGACGCCGACTACTCTCAAGATCGATGTACCGCCTGGGATTCGCGTCTACGAGATCGCCGGCCCACTGTTCTTCGGCGCCGCGAAGAGCGCGATGGAGGCGCTCCACACGGTCGGCGACAAGGACCACACGTACGTCCTCGACATGCAACACGTGCCGGCGGTGGATGCGACTGGCCTCGTCGCCATCGAGTCCATGATGGATCGTTTGCATCGCTCGAAGATCAAGATCATCTTCGCCGGTCTGTCGACGGAGATGAGCGACCTGTTCGCGCGCGCGGGCATCAAGCGCGAGCTCGGCAAGGTCGCGTATGCGCCGGATGTCGAGACGGCCGTGAGCATGGCGATCGTGCACGCGGCGCGCACCGGCCGCCGGGCAGACACGTCGCCCTCGATGCGGATTCCGAAGGTCGACGACTCGGGTCAGCCGGCGGCCTAGCGCGCGGGCGGTCCGGCTTCGAGAATCGCGGAGCCCGACTGATCCGAGGACACGAGGATCGCGAACTTCTCGACGTGATCGAGATCGTTCGTCGATAGGCTCGCGTAGTCGAACCAACCGCGCAGGTCGGTGTAGCCGTCCTTGTAGAAAGCGACGGCGCCACCGTGCTTCTGCGCGTAGACCTTCACGTACGTCGCAGCAAGCGCCGCATGATCCGACGCACGCTGGACGCGGACCTGGCCGTACTGATGCGCGACGTACGTCGCGAGATCGTTTGCGTAGTGGATGCGTGCCTTGCGTTGCCCGACGCCGACGGCTTCGACGACGACATTCTTGCCGCGCAGCGCCGGCGGCCACGCGACGCGATGCTCGGCCGGCGGGTTCGTCAGGTATTCGCGATGGCCGGGCTCGATGAACGAGAACCGCGACACGTCGCTCTGCACGAACGGCTGGCGCGAGAACAACAGCTCGACGTCCATCTCGAAGAACCGCAGCTCGAGACTGGTGACGTGCTGGTTGCGGATCAGCACGCCCTCGCGATCGAGCGCGATGTCGAACGTCGGCTGTTTGGCAGCGAGCTCGGCCTGCTGCTGATCGCGGCTGAGCGCGTCGACGACGCTCGGTGCTGCGCCGGTTAGCTCGTCGAGCATGTTCGCGAGCGCGGAGAACTTGTGACTCCAGCGATCGACGCGCAACTCGCGCCAGCGCGCCGTGAGCTCGCGCGCGCGCGTGATGTCGCCGATCAGGCACGAGGTGTACGCGGCGAGATAATCATGCTGCATGCGATCGGCGAGCTGCGTGACGTCGACACGACCGAGCGCGGCGAGTGCACCGTCCGCACGATCTTGCGCGAGCAAGTAGTGCGCGGCGGCGAGCATATCTTCGCTCGTCGGCAGCGGGCGATGCGCGACCAGCTCGAGGAAGCGAGTGTACTGCGCGGCGAGGCCGTCGTTGAGGATGCGCAGCTTCGGGCCGAGCCGGTGCGCGCGCGCGTTGATCAGCGGCGCGAGCTCGAGATGCTCGTAGCCGTCGAGTGCTTCGGCGTCGAGGCCGAGGACGGGCATGTCGAGCACCGGGCCCGCGCCGAGCAGTGCGGCGCCGAGCGCACGCGCCCAGATGTGAATGCGCGGCGGATCGCGGTGGAGGAGCGCGTAGCCCCAGAGGACGGGGGCGTAGACGCGACGCCGTTCGAGCGCGCCGAGGATCGCGTCGTACGCCGCGCGATCGCGCAGGCGCCACGCGACGCGTTCGAGATCGACGTCGGCCAAGCTCTGCTGATCGAGGAACGCGACGACGTCGGCGACCGATCCACGCTGCGAGATGTGCGCCCACGACTGCGGATCGAGCACGTCGCCGCCGAGGGTGACCTCGAGCACGCGACCCGGCGCCGCCGCAACGATCGCGCCACCGCGGCTGACGTGCACCGGGAAGTGTCCATAGCGACCCGGCGCCGGGAAGTAGAACGCGTACTCGTGTCCGTGCGTGCCGTACGGATCGAGCGCGATGTCGAGCGTCTGGGTCGCCAGCGCACCCGCGAGGGAAATGCTGCCGCGCGGAATCTGGATCAGCGCCGCGATCCGTTGGCGCGAGCTCGTCGGGTTCGCGAGCACGACCTGACACGTGTAGACGACGCCGGCGATGAACGAGCCCTCGATGTACTTGTCGACCTGCTCGCCATCGACGTAGCGATAGCGGTCGTCGGTGCGCACGTAGCTCTGCCCGACGACGAGTGGCGCGCCGGTTTCGACGAGCTCACCCGGCACGAGTTGCGATGTACCGGCGAGTGTGTTCGCGGCGGCCGTGATCGTCAGGCGCGGGCCATCGGGCGCGAGCTGGTGCGAGCCCGCGACGAACGGCAGGTCGACCAGTGCGAGCGCACACATCGCCTCGGCGAAGTTGTTCGTGGCCAGGCCGAGCCACTGCGACAGAAATACGCCGTCGCGATGCAACGCGAGATCGCGCCAGAGGCGGTTTGGTTCGATCAGGTCCGCGCCGCTCTGCTGCGGTGTCTGGTGCCACCAGTTATTCTCGGCCCACTCCTGCGTCTTGTCGACGACGCGGTACATCGGCGCCTCGGCGCGACGGCGCTCGAGGTCCATGTCGAGCGCGTCGTATTCCTCCTCGGCGGCGATGCTCTTCGACATCTTCTTCGCCTCGGCACGTCGCTTCGGCGCAGGCGCCGGCGGCGCTTGTGGAGCAGCCATCGTTGCGACCTCGGCCATCACCATCGTCTGGCGCGTCGTGACCGCATGTTGCTGTAGAGTCTGCAGCTCGCTTCCGCCTTCGAGCGTCGACGCACCGAGCAGCGCATCGATGATCCGTGTGTCGAGCTCGGGATTCGGCGGCTGCACGCCGACTTCGTCCGCGAGTTGGCGCACGAGTGCGGCGTCACCGAGCAGTCGCTGCGCGAGCAGGGCGCGCTCGACGGCATTGAGCCGGGCGAGCCGCATCGGTTCGAGGTATGAGGCGAGATCGACGTCGAGCAGCCAGTGATCGAGGAACGTCTTCGTGCGCTTGTGGACGAGGTAGGGCCGCACGACCGCGTCGAAGAACGCGCGGTCCTTGCAGTAGAGGAACAGGTGCAGCTCGTGGCACGCGTATTTCGAGTACAGCTCGCGGCGCTCGGTATCGGCGAGAGTGTGCCAGCGCGTGACGAAGCTGAATTCGCGTAGCGTCGCGTCGTCGCGAAGCGCGAGCAGATAGGCATGCGCGCGCTCGACGGAATCGATCAGGTGCAGCTTCGCGGTCGCGAGGTCCTCGATCACGATCGCATTGCCCGGCAACAGCGGACGGATCGTCTTGTGCTGGGTGACGTGGCTCTCCGGAGCGAGCGCGATGTGCAGGCGCAGGTCGCGCGTTGCGAGTGGCGACTCGGCGAGTGCGAGATGACGGCGGCTGGTGCCCGCCGGATCGTCGACGATCACGCTCACGCTTGTCGCGTTGCCGAGCTCGGCGAGCGGAAGCGTCAGCGCGCCATGTGCATCGACGGTGAGATTCGCGAATACGCGTGCGGGCTCGGCGAGAAAGTCGTAACCGAGGTACGCCGATTCGTCGACGGCAGGTTCGCCCCGCGCTTGCATCGGTCCGCCATAACCGGCGCCGGGTGCTCCTCCGGGCGCAGCGGCGAACGCACGTCCGGCCGCCGCGACCGCGACGTCCGTGCTTGTCGTGCGCCGCGCCCATGGATTGAGCAAGAGGCTCGGCTTGTCGAGCAACAGGCTCGGGAAGCGACGCGCGTTGCGCCGCTCCAGCACGTAGCGATACTCGTCACCGAGCTCGCGGCCGGATACATAGAGCGCACCGCGCGCGCGATCGATGCGATAGAGCGGCGTGCGCAGCCGGTACTCGGGCTTCGCGAACGGCGCAGACACGAAGCGTGTCGCGATCACGTGCACGCGGGTCCGCGACGACGCTCCAACGACCCGCACGTGCAACGCATCACTTGCGGTCAGCTCGGCGATCACCGGTGCGAGCCTCGAGACGCCGACCGTCTCACCCGGTGCCAGGATATGGCCGCTGATCTCGGTGCCCGCGGCGACGCGGATGATCACCTCGGAGAGGCCGGGCGCGCGCACGGCGTATTCACCGACGAGCAGGCCGCGCACGACGATGCCGCCGGTGAGCGGCTCGAGCGTCACGTTCGGATGCCGCACCGGATATCCGCCCCGCACTTCGACAATCGACGCTCGGCTGATCACGTCGTGCGCATCGCGGTCGGGCGGCAACGCGATCGCGATCTCGGTGTCGGGCGCGACCTGGATCGTCTGTGCGGGCCGGCCGCCGCTCGTCAGCCACCAGGTTTGCGGAACGCTGCCGAACGTCGCCGTGATCCGCTCGATGCCGGGCAGCTCGCCGAGCTCGCAGCGGCCGTGCGCGTCGGTCGCGAGCTCGACGTTCAGCTGGGTGCGCGCCCAGCGGTGAACGAGCGTGACGGTCAGCGAGCGCTGCGCACGGGGTTCGCCGGTCTTGCCCAACGCCGACAGCACCCAGCCACTCGCGGTGTGCGCGAGGTAGAGCGCGTCGGTCGCGAGCCCGCCATGCATGCTGGCGAGACTCGCGCGCTGGACTGCCGACAGGTCGAGATCCCGCTGCTCGCTGACAACGCGTAGCTTGCCGCTGACGCGCACCATGATCTGGTCGGTCGCTTCGCCGACGGGAATGTCGAGTACGGCCGCGTCGTCGTCGGAGAGCGTGAGCGGCTGCTGCTTCGTCGTCGGCACCCCGTGGCGGTCGGTGAGCGTGATCTCCCAGCGCGGCTGTTCGAGCGCCGCGAGTGAGACGGGCTGGCCGGACACGGTGAGCTGCACGCGCGCGATTGCATGCGCGGTCGCGCCGCTGATCAGCGCCTGGCGATCGACGTGGAGATCGAGCGTGAGGTCGTACTGCTCGCGGACGAGATCGAGGTACTGGACCGTCGCGATGTCGCCGCATGACAACAGCATCGGGGTGCGCGTTGGCGACGTCGAGAACGGCACGACGAACGTGCCGTTCGGATCGGGGATGTATTCGCGATCGCCGATCCACGCGCGCGTATCGGCGCGCAGCCGGCCCTGTTCGTCGACGACCGTGACCGCGTGACCGGCAGCTCCGATGCGTGCGACGTGTCGCAAGCGCCCTTTGTGGATCACCGCGCGGCTCGACATGCCGTTGCCGATCAGATCGATGACGTAGCTGCCGCCACGCGTGCACATCGGCAGCTCGATGCGGCGGCGCACGCGGCGAATCGGCGGCTCGCTGTAGCGGAGCACGAGCTCGTGACTCGCGGCGAGCCCGTCGAGGTCGACGTCGGTCGAGATTTCTTTGCGGTTCGTCTGGAAGTACGCGAGCGGATCGATCCGGAACACCTTCACGACGAGCTCGGGAACGTTCTTGACGTCGGCTTCGAGAATGATCGGTTCGTCGACGGCAAATCGCGTCGGGTTGTGCAAGCACCATACGAGATCGACGCGGTCGCGCAACGCGGCGGCACGCGTCGGACCGAGCACGAGGGTCGCGCGATCGGTGTCACCCGCACCGTTGAGCAGCTGCGCGGTCGCGATCTCGCCGTCGAGCCACGTGCGATCGAGCCACTGCGCGTATTGCTCGGCGTCGCCCCGCGTCACGACCTGGCGCTGCAGGTAATCGCGCACGAGCGCTTCGTCGTCACCGGCCGGCGGCAACCCGGTCACATTGCGCCAGTCGACACCACGCGCCGCGATCTCGTCGCTGCGCTTTCCGTTCAGCCAGTCGCGCGCGACGTACGCAGCCGAGCGCGGCAGCTGCAGATACTCGGCGAACAGGCCGGAATCGACAGGCGCGTTGCGCTGGCGCAGCGTATCGAGCAAGTGCCACAGCACGTGCTCCTTGAGCCCGTTGTTCGTGGCGGGCAGAGGACGCAGGAACTGCCACAGCTCGCGCAGATACGCCTCGCGCGCGTCGCGGTCGAGCTCGATATCGACGCCGGCCGGCGGCCGCATCCGGCGCACGACGGCTTCGACCCACGCGCGGTTCGTCAGCAGCTTGGTGTCGAGCTTCACGAGCGCGTGCAGTTGATCGAGCGTGAGCTGGTGATGGAGGTTGAGCGAGCCGAAGCCACCCGAGCCGCGCGCTTCGAGATCCTCGTGGATGAGCGTGACGAGTCGCTCGTGTGGCGTGTGGCCGATCCGCGATAGCAGCGCGCGGCGTTGCGTGGCGTCGAGCGTGCGATCGAGCAGCTCGTAGAGGCCTTCGTCGGTGACCTGCGAGAGGTCGGTCCAGCTCATCGCTTCGGTCAACAGCTTGTCGCCGGTGAACGCGCCGGCCGCGAGCTTCGTCGGCCGCGACGGGTCGACATCTGGGGCGTCGGCTTCGTGCCAGTGCGAGACGCCGTAGAGGTCACGGATGTCGTCGGCGGCGGTATCGGGGCTCGTGCCGAGCCGGTACCAGAACTGGCGCAGCCGCATCCGCCGATAGCGCTCGGTATCGCCGTGCCGCTCGTGCCACGCGTCGAGAATTACTTGTGCTTCGTCGAAGGCCCCGCGGTGCTGCGCGTGCAGGCACCGGTAGTAGTCGTGGTCTTCGCTTCCCGGAAGTAGCTGCGAAAGCGCGGCCGCACGATTGTCAGCCAGGGCTAGCGCTTCGAGGGTCTCCAACTCCATCGCCGGAGCGTATCTGGTAACGTCGACACGATGTCACGGGTGCTGCTGATCCTCTTGCTCGTCGCGGGAGTAGCGTCGGTCGACGCTGCTCCGAGCAAGAGCGACGCCGCCGAGACGAAGACGAAGAAGAAGAAGCGCAAGAAGAAGAAAGAGAAGGACGATCGCACGCCGAACAAGCGCACGAAGGCGAACATGCCGCGCGGGTTCGTGTGGCCACCGTCGAAGACGATGGAGGAAGCGGCCGACGCATGCGAGCTGCAGCTCGACGAGCTCGGGGTCGCATACGAGACGGCTGCGCCAGCGGGCAAGATCGTGCGCCCGCTGAAGATCAGCGGCGACATCGCAGGCATCACGTACACGTCGCTGAACGGCCGGAACCAGACGTTCGACTGCCAGCTCGTGCTCACGCTCGCGAACTTCGCGCCGAAGCTGCAAGAGCTCGGCATCAAGGAAGTGAAGTTCGGCAGCGCGTTCCGCTACACGAAGGTGCGCGTCGGCGGCAAGACGAAGAACGTCCTGTCGCGCCACGCGCTCGGCATTGCGCTCGACGTCTACGCGTTCGTCGATAGCGAGGGCCACGAGGCGAACGTCCACCACGATTACAAGCGCGGAGATGAGCTGCTCCACGAGCTCGAGCGCACCGCGAACAACAGCGGCATGTTCCGCATCTTGCTCACGCCGCGCAACGATCCGAAGTCGCACTACGATCACTTCCACTTCGAAGCGAACCCCGACTACGCGAACGAGCTCACGGCGGAGAAGCCGGCCTCATGAAGTTCGCCGCGCTCGCGTGCGCGTTGTTTGCGTGCGGCGGCGCGGGCGACGACGACATGATGGGCGGCCCCGACGGTGGCGTGACCGGCGGCGACGGCTCGATGACGACGGACGACAGCGGCATGCTGTGCATGAAGCCGGCGCTCGACCAGCCGTGGCTCGCAAACCTCGTCAGCGGCGCGGTGACCGGGCTCGCAGGCGCGCCGCGCTTCACGAACACGCAGCGCCAGACGGCGCGCACGTTCCTGCAGAACCAGCTGACGCAGATCGGCTGGACACCGCAGCTCCACAGCTACAACACGGGAGCCAACGTCTACGCGACGATTCCGTCGACGACCGGCGAGACGAAGCAGATCGTCGTCGGCGCGCACTTCGACACCGTGAGCGGCAGTCCGGGCGCGAACGACAATGCGACCGGTTCGGCCGCGGTGCTCGCAGTCGCGCGCTACCTCAAGGACATGAACTGCCGCAAATTCGCCGTCACCGTCGTGTTCTTCGACGAGGAAGAATCCGGCCTGTTCGGCAGCCGCGCGTTCGCGCACACGTTGCAGGTCGCGAACGTGCATGCCGTGCATACCGTCGATCAGGTCGGCTGGGATCAAGACAACGATCTGCGTTTCGAGCTCGAGCTACCGACCACGACGCTCGAGACCGAGTACCGCGCCGCTGCGCAGACGCTCGGCGTGCCCGTGACGAAGACGTCGACGCAGGGCACCGATCACCAATCGTTTCGCGAGAAGGGATTTCCGGCGATGGGCCTCACCGAGGAGTACGTCGGCAACGACACGTCGCCGTACCGCCATATGGCGCAGGACACTGCCGCGACCGTCGAGCAGAGCTACCTCCAGCTCGGCAGCAAGCTCGTCGCGCTCGCCGTGATGAACGAGCTGTAGCGCCTAGCGCCCCGGTTTGCTCCGCAGCGGGCCGGCGCCATCGCGCGGCATCTTCGACGCGATCGTCTGCATGATCCACAACGTACGCGTGACGCCCGGCGACAGCGCGGGTTTGCCGCTCGTCATCAGCGCCACCGCGATGTCGCGCGACGGATCGGCATACACGAACACGTTCGTGAATCCGACGTGGCCGAACGCGCGCGGCGTGTTGAGGCCGTAGAGGCTGGCGACGCGTGCGCCGAGCATGAAGCCCATGCTGTAGCGAATCGGCGCGCCGATCGTGAGGTCGAGCTCGAAGAACGTCTGCTCGGCGATCGCACGCTGGATCGTACGGGTCTCGAACACGCGTACGCCGTCAAGCTCGCCGCCGTTCAGCAAGAGCTGCATGAACCGCGACGCTTCGTTCGCGGTCGCAACGATGTTGCCGGCGGGCACGACGCTGGTGAGGAAACGCGGATCGTTCGAGATCCGCACGGCCTCGTTGAAGCTCACGCTGAACAGCCGCTTCAGCATCAGCGACAGCGGCGGCAACACCGGCGGACCGGTGAATGCGTTACTCGCGACCTCGCGGAGGCGCGCGGGCGGTACGCCGTAGTTGAACGCGTCGAATTTCAGCGGCGCGAGCAGCTCGTCGTGCATCACCTGACGCAACGGCTTGCCGGTCACCGTTTCGATCACGGCGCCGAGCACGAAGCCGCCGGTCAGCGCGTGGTACGCGAGCCGTTGGCCGGCACGCCAGCGCGGCTTCTGGCGCGCGAGCAGCGAGATGATCTCGTTCGGTCGCTCGAGCAGGCTGACGTCGGCGAACTGCGGCGGAATATTCGGGATGCCGGCGCGATGCGTGAGCACGTGACGGATCGTGATGCGGTGCTTGCCGTGCTCGCCGAAGCCGGGCAGGTACATCGCGATCGGATCATCGAGGTGGAGCAACCCGCGCTGATCGCACAGGTGCACGAGCATCGCGGTGACCATCTTCGACGCCGAGAACATGTTGAACAGAGACTTCGGCGACGCGATCACCTTGTGGGCATCGGGCGGATCGACGGGCGCGTTACCCGTGATGTGGCCGATCGAGCGATCGAACACGACTTGCCCGCGCCGCCGAATACACAGCGCGAGTGCGGGGTAGAGGCCGGTGCGATAGGCGCCGATCGTCGCGCGCCAGATCGCATCGATCGTCTTGCGATCGAGACCGACGCTCGTCGGATCGACTTCGGGACCACGATCCGCCACCTGCTCGGGTGGCGCGGTGCGCACCAACGTCTCGACGTGCGACCGCAGGGACAACATCGCTGCCAGCGTAGCAGAATTCATAATTGCAAGTGAATTGCAGGTGCTTGCACGTGCTCAGGTGAAGGCGTACAGTCCGAGTTTCATGGCGGTGAGACAGAATCTCGACGAGCTGCGGAGCGCCGTTCGCGCGAAGGGCCTGCGCGCAACGCCGTCGCGTCTCGCCGTCCTCGAGCTGCTTCGCGCGTCGGATACGCCGATGTCTCACGGCGATGTCGCCGATCGCCTCGCCACCGAGGCGTGGGATCGCGCGACGATCTACCGGAACCTCACCGATCTCGCCGAATCGGGGCTCGTGCGCCGTACCGACGTTGGCGATCACGTATGGCGGTTCGAGGCCGTATCCGACGATCACGAAGCGAGCGCGCATCCCCATTTCGTGTGCACCGAGTGCGGCACGATCGCGTGCCTGCCCGAGATCGAGCTTGCGGTTCGCGCGTCACGGGCGAGCCGCGGCAAGGCACCACGCGCGGTCAAGCAGCGTCAGGTCGAAGTGCACGTGCGCGGCCTCTGCGACTCCTGTCAGTAGTCACGGCACGACGCGCACGCATGCTTCGTACCACGCGAGCCCGAGTCGCTCGTCGCGTTGCACGAACCAGAACGAGACGTCGGTCGGCCCTTTCAGATCCTTCGCAGCCGGCGCGGTCCAGTCGGTGAATAGCGGCGCTGGGTTGCCGAACGGGTCGCGCGGTCCGCCGGTCGAGCCGGCCGAGAAGCCACCGGCCGACGCGAGGAACTGGTACGTCGGGCTCTCGGTGAACATGCGCGACATGCCGTCGATCGTCGGCACGACGTACTCCTCGCGCACGCCATCGGGCTCGATCGGCATGAACCGGATCTTCTGTCTTGGCGCGACGACCGGCGGCTCGATACCCGCATTGTCGAGATCCTCGCACCGCTTCAGTGTGAGCGGCTGGAACTCCTGATCTTCGGCGAGCCGAACGTCGACCCCCGCGAGTGACGGATTGTTGTTTGCCTGCAGCTCGGGCGGGATCCGCGGCTGCACGCGCAACGACTTGGCCGCGTACAGATCGAGATCCGGGTCGCCATCTTCGCCGCCGACGACCAACGACACGCCGTAATAGACGCCGCCGAGGCCCTTGAACTGATCCGAATCGAGCGAGTCGAGGATCACGCCGAGGAGATTGCCGTCGACCGGCACGGTCGCGCAGAACGTCGGCGGCGCGCCGGCCATGTCTTTGTCGTCCCCTTCCGGATCGTCCCACAGGCCGGCTCCGATCACGGTCTTCGGTCCGCCGTCTGGGCAGCGCTCGTCGCTGTTGAGATTGCACAGCGTCATCGACCAGCGGATGCGGCGCTCGAAGTTGCGATCCGACAGCAGCGCGCAGACGTCGGTCGGTACGAGCTGGTCGAGCAGGTTCGGTGGCGGCGCCGGATTCGTGATGTCGATGTCGACGACTTGCTCGGGCACGCTCGCGCTCATCGCGAGCACGCGGAAATCGATCACGATGTCCGGATCCTCGAAGGAGCCGCAGCCGACGAGGGCCAGCGCTATGACCGCATGCTTCACCATGTGCCGCGCACTCCGATGGTGGGGAAGATCGGGAAGCTTGTCACCGGTGTCGACTCGCGGAAGCGGTAGTCGTAGTCGATGCCTTCCTGATTCTTGCGATTCGTGACGTTGATGACGTCGATATACGCGCCGATGCTCCACAGCTGGAACAACCACGTCTTCTCGATGCGCACGTCGAGCTGCATGAACGTGTCGACGCGATGCGTGCGCATGCCCGTCGTCACCGGGTCGTAGCAGCCGCAGTCGGCGTCGAACGTCGCGCCGATCACCTTCGTATCGGGCCGGCCGCTCGCGAGCTGGAAGCGCGCACCGAGCTCGAAGCCAGCACCCGGCTTGTAGCTCGCGACGGCATTCATCACGTGCGGCTGATCGAAGCTCGTCGCGAACCAGCCCTCGCCCTCGCGATTTGTCTGTCGCGAGCGGCTGTACGTATACGAGAGCCAGCCGAACGCCTTCTCGCTGATCTCGCGCTTGATGATCGCCTCGAGGCCGTACGACGCACGGCGCCCGGTGTTGCGGAAGTTGACGTAGCTGAACGTGCCGTCCGAGTTCATGATGACGTCGGGCGTGAACACGATGACGTCCCGGCGATCGACGTAATAGATCTCGCTGTCGACCGACCACAGCCGCTCCGGCTTCCACTCGTAGCCGAGGCCGTAGTGATAGCCGTGCTCGAGCTGGATGTCTGGATTGCCGAAGCGCGTGTCGAGTGCTTCTGGCTGCGGTGGCTGGCTGAACCGACCGACGTACGCCTTGCCGACGAACTTCGACGACAGCTTGTACTTGGCGACGAGCCGCGGGTCGACCGATTGGCGCGTGTTGCCATCGAGCATGTAACCGTCGAGGCGCAGGCTCGGGATCAGCTTGAGGTTCGCCGTCGCGTCGATGCCGAGGTCGACATAGCCGCCGAGCCCGAGGCTCTGCGAGCCGCGGAACAGCTTCGATGGCGGGATGTCGACACCCTGGGTCTCGATCAACGTGTCGTCGACCGGCACGAGTGCCTCGAACGTGGTCACGCGCGACATCAGGTCGAGCCCGGTGTCGAGCGTCAGCGTCGGTCGCAGCTTGCCGTTCACGCGCATGCGATACGACAGCGCCTTGTTCTTCACCGACAGGCTCGTGAACGGGCCGGACGTCTCGGCTTGCGCACCCGCGAACGTGATCGAGTCGGCGCCCCACGCGGGCGACAGCGTCAGCTTGAGGTCGCCACCGAGCGGGCGCGTGTACGTGCCGATCACGCGGAAGAAGCTCACCGCGGTGTTCAGGTTCGCCGACGTGTTCGCGTCCGGATCCTTCTGGAACACGTGCAGCGTGTCCGACGAGCCGATCGCGAACAGACTCAGTCGCCCCTCGCGATGGAGATCCCAGTCGACGCGGCCCTGATAGTCGTAATAGACCGGCGTCACGATCCGCTGCGAGCCTGCGGTCGGTTCGGGCAGGAACAGAGGAAGGATGAGATCGATATACGAGCGACGTCCGGCGACCGCGGCCGATACGTCCTTCGTGATCGGCGCGCGGATGTAGCCGCCGCTGTCGATCAGATCGACCTTCGCAGCGCCGTGGATGCCGTCGCTCTTCGTCGGCCGCGACTCGAGTGCGACGACACCGCCGTGATGACGGCCGAACCGGCCCGGAAAGCCTCCCGGATACAGATCGATCGACTCGAGCATGTCGGCGTTGAAGATCGACGGGCCGCCGAGGAAGTGGAACAGGCTGGGCACCTCGTGGCCGTCGAGGAAGATGCCGGTGTCGTCGGGATTACTGCCGCGCACGAGCAACAGGCCGAGGCCGAACGGTGGGCGTTGCAGACCGGGCAGCGTCTGGATCACGCGCACCGGATCGCCGAACGTGCCGGGCACGCTCGTGAACTGCTGGCGGTGCAGCGTGCGCTTCGTGACCTCGAGCTGCTCGCGCTCGCCCTCGACGATCGTCTCGTACGGATTGCCGCCGCGCGGCCGCATCCACAGCCGCACTTCGAGTGCCTCGCGCTTCTCGATGACGACGGGCCGCTCGAACCGATCGTATTTCGGATCGACCGCGAGGACCTGGTAATGCCCGGGTGCGACGCCGTGGAAATAGAACGTGCCGTCGTCGCCAGTGACCGCATCGAGGCCGAGCTCGACGATCGACACGATCACACCGGCGAGCTTCTTGCGCGTGCCGCGTTCGAGCGCCACGCCCTGCAGCGTGATCGGATCCGACATGATGCCGGCGTGGTTCGGCGGTCCGACTTGCTGGTCTGGCTTCGGCGGCGGTGGCGGCGGTTCTTCCTCGACCTTCAGATCGATCGTGAAGCCGATCGCGGTCTCGACCGCGACCTCCGCCGGTTTGCCGTCGATCTCGGCCGGCTCGAACACGTACTGCATCGCGGCGGCGACCGCGGCTTCATCGAAGCCATCGCCGACGGGCTCGAGCACGTCGACCTTCGTCACCACGCCGGTCGCGTCGATATGGATCCGGACCTTGACCTTCGCGGTCTTGCCGGCGGCGAGCGCCGCAGGCGGATACTCCGGCGCGACGGCCTGGATCAGCTTTGGCGACTTCGTGATCTTGCCGGCCGGTGGCGCCGCGCTTCCCGAGCCGCTGCCCTGCGCATGCGCGATCGCGCACAACGCAACCAGCGCGACAACGACGCGGAACATAGGCGCGAAGTATTGCTCAGGTCGTTGTCATCTGCCGCAGATGTGCGAGCAGCTTGTCGAACATGCCCTTCATGGCGCCTTCAAGGGCGTCCTTGCGCATGCTCGGCAAGAACTTCGGCTTGTACTTCGCGACCGGAACCTGGACCTTCGCGCCGCCCGACAAGAACGACAGCATCTTGCCCTTGTCGTCGGTGATCGCGAGCCGGAGCTCGGCGTCGACCACCATATAGGTGCCGTCCTGCACGACGTCGAGCTTGACGACCGACACGTCGATCATGCGCGGGTCGAGGCCCCAGCGCTGGGCATCGGCTGCGACCATTGTCACTTGCGGCGCCGCCTTCAGCTGATCCTGCAGCGCGAGCTTGAGGATGTCAGCATGCAATTTGCGGGTGTTCTTGTCGGTCTTGCCCGGCGAGTCGTCGTTCGTGCCCTTGATCGTGACGTAGAGATCGGGTTGATCAGCGACCGCGTGCGGTGACCGACCGAAGCCGGTCGTTTTCTTACGCGCTTGCGCCGACCCGGCGGCCGGCGGCGTGAGCTGGTCGTCCTTGATGTTGTTCGCCTTCGCGACCAGCACCGCAGCTTCGTGGGCCTTCGCGCGCACGGTATCGTCGAGATCATCCGTTGCCGCATTCTTGAGCGCGGGCAGCGCCGCCTTGTGGCCGAGCTTGCCGAGCGCGGTCGCCGCGATCGCGCGCACTTGCGCGTTGGGATCCTGAAGTGCGGTGACAAGCGGCTTCATCGTGCGCTTGTCGCCGAGGCGTGCGAGCGAGAGCACCGCCGACATGCGCGTCTTCTCGCTCGAGCTCGACAGCATTTGCGTCAGCTCGGTGATGCGATCACCGGCAAACGCAGGGGTGCGATTCATGACGACCGCTACTGCGATCATCACGACGAGCGCGCATAGTCGATTTCCTCCTCGCATGCTCGTGCCTCGATTAGACGGGCCACTCCTCAACGAAGTCAATGTTTTCTGCGTAACCTCGGGTGCGCTTCGCGCGCATCGCAGGTGTATGGTGAAGTGATGTCTGAGCAGCCGTACCGCATTGGCGTACTCGCAGGAGCACTCGTGCTGGTGGCTGTGATCACGTATTTGCGGTTTTGCGGGAGTGTCGGGTTGCCCCCGAAGCCGCCGCCACCGACGGGGCCGAGCGGTACGCAGTCCGAGTTGCTGTCGAAGTCGACGACCTCGCCGACCATCTACAAGGGATTTCTCGATAGTGATGCGGCCGCTGCCGGCGTGCGCGCTCCGACGATCGATGAGATGTCGCGCAAGCTGTCGTATCGCGTGGACGAAGCGCGCCACGTGCTCGAACCCGGTCAGCCTCCGCTCGAAGTTGCCGGTTTGCGGATTCGACTCGAGCGCACGAGCGATCAAGTCGTGATGGTGATCCAGAACATGCTCGGTTCCGACGCTGCGTACGAAGTGACGTCGTCGCCGAGTACGGGCTCCGCGCTATGCAAGGGTGCGCGTGCGCTGCCGTTCAATGCGATGGTGATCTCGAAGGGGCAGAGCGAACGCCGCACCGAGTGCACGTGGCGCGATGGCATGTCGATCATCGTGACGAAGGTCGAAACGATCGAGCTGGCGCCGCTACCGGCTTGGTACATCAGCCAAGTTCCACCGCAGGTCGTGGGCATTGAAGACCGACTCGCGCGGGGGCATCGTGGGGTCGACACGAAGGAAAAATGCTCCGCGGTTCAGTCCCAAGTGGTCCGAACTGGGCTCGATCGGGGCGATATTGGGTGGCGAGATCTGATCGACTTCTACTCCCGGCACCGCTGCCAGACCTACCAGTTTCCGTCGACTTATCGCGCATTTAAGTCTGACGGCGAGCGGCGCGTCCCAGCCGGTGGCTGAGTGTCGGACGAGTTTCCGCGGAGATACAGTTGCGCTCGGCCCAAGTCCCCGTTTAGCCTAAGGTCTAGGTAACGCGGAGTCACGGGTGACCAAGTCCGAGCTCATCGAGAAGATCTCCGAGACGTTGAAGCTGCCGGCTGGTAAGGCGGAGGCCATCGTCAACACCATCTTTGATTCCATGGTGAAGGCACTAGAGCGCGGCGAAGGCATCGAGATTCGCGGCTTTGGTAGCTTCACCGTGCGCAAGTACAAAGCCTACGAAGGTAGGAACCCGCGCACCGGCGAGACAGTTCATGTCGCCGAGAAGCGGCTTCCTTTCTTCAAGGTCGGCAAAGACTTGCGTGAACGCGTGAACGCAGGTCTCGGGACGCCGCTTCCGGCGGATAAACCCGACGAGCCTGACGACACCGATCCGAACGAGCCCGAGTACGACGACGACGAGGACTAGTTCCTCGTCGGTAAGTAGGCGTCGTTTGGGCATTTCCTCGTCGAGGAAATGGTTTCGTGCGTCTGATCGTCGTCGGTAAGTGAGCGTTTTCTCGTCGAGGAAGTGCGTCGCTCACGCGATCGCGCATCGTAGATCAGCGTTTTCTCGACGAGGAATCGTAAGTCAGCGACATCGCGATGATCGCGTCGGCGCTGCTCGAGCCGCTGACGATCCTCGCGTCGAGTGATCGCGATGTTGCTCGATTCGCTGGATCGCGGTGTTGCTCGATCCGCTGGATCGCGGTGTCGAGTGATCGCGCGGTGTTGCTCGATCCTAGCGATCGGAGGACGGCGTGACCGTGCCGCCATCGCCATCGACCGTCACGATCATTCCATCGCTGAGCTTCGTCCATGCGTCGCGACAACCGACGACGCACGGGATCCCGAGCTCGCGCGCGAGTGCGGCGCCATGATCGAGCAAGCCTCCGGTTTCGCTGACGAGTGCCGCACAACCGGCGACGAGCACGGCAAGCGCTGGCGTAACTGCGCGAGTTACGACGACGTCGCCGGAACCGACCGCGATCGCGCTCGCCAGTGAGGCGAACCGCACGACGCGGCCGGCGACGCGCGCGCCAGTACCGACACCACGCAATGACGGACCCGGTTTGGCGGCATCGCCACCAACCACGATCGGCATCTCCCACTGTGCAGCGCGTTCAGCGGCCGCGCGGGCGCCCGCGGCGCGGCGATGGGCGTCATCTGGATCGAACGCTGTCGCCGCGATGGTCTCGTCGAGCGGGAGCCAGAAGATGTCGTCACCACGCAACTTCAGCTCGCTGCTGCGGGCCAACAGCGCGCGACGTACGATCCATTGCGCACGCGCGAACAGCATGTCGTCGCGCTCGGCCAGATCCGCGGCGACTCGCGCGATGTCGACCTCGACCGCGTGCTCGGCAAACAGAGCCGGATTCGGAACCGCCGGTTGTTCGCCGGTCTTGCGGTCGTCGCGAGCCCGCTCCTGCTGCGTGAGCTTGGCGCGCGCGATCGCATCCCGCAGTAATCCCGGTCGCTCAGCATACGTTGGCGCGACCACGTCCCACGCAGGAGCGAGCACGCCGAGTCGGGCTTCGACAACATCGTCATCGAGGTCGCCGCGCGCGGCTGCCCGCAGTGTTGCCTCGACGGTCGATGCCGGCCGCTCGACCAGCGACGCCGCGATCGCATCCGGGTGGGCCGAGCCATGGGCGCGTAACTTCGCGGGCAACATCGCGCGCGCCGCGCTGATCAGCGGCGACAGCTCGCGCGCCCAGATCGCGTAGAACGCGAGGTAGCGCTCGACCGCTTCGGCGAGTGGCAGTGGCTTGCCGCCGTCGACGAGCGTCCGCTCGAGTCGCGCTTGCAGCTCGGTCGCATGCGCGATCAGCTCAGCCGCGTCGCGCACGATCGGTAGCTCCTCGCCGCGCGGAGCCGAGTACAAGAACCCGGCGCAGATGCGCAGCGACCATGGTGCGATGCCTGCGCGCTCGACGCGCTCGACGAGGCCCTGCTGCGCGACCGATAGCGGATCGGGGTTGTGTGCGACATCCCAGGTCCACGTGCGGCCGTCGGCAAGTGGTGCGATCACGGCGGGCGGCGGCGCCGCAAGTGTGCGCGTCGTCGGATGCACGATCGGCCGTGCCTGCACGATCATCGTCTCGATCGCGACGTCGAACCCACTCTGCTTGCGGAGCTGTACCAGCTCGACGTCGACGCCGTGCGGCTGATCGAGCGCGGTCTCGGCGCGCAGGGCGAGCACCGCCGCATGCTGATGTTCGATCTCGCGCGGTAGGTCATCACGCGAGTGCCGGGTGACGTGATCGTGATGCTGGATCAAGATTTCGCGCGACGCCGGCTGACCGGGCGGCCGCGTGTAGACGACGAGCGGCGTCCCCGATACGTACTCCTGCACGATCACGCCGATCGCAATCGTGCCGCCACGCCGCAGCGCATAGGCCGCGGCCAGCGGAGTAAGCGCGCTCTGCCAGACCGCGCGAATCGCATCCCACACTTCGTCGACCGGCACCGCGGTGCGCGACGAAAACACACCGGCCGCCGAGCCCGCTGCGCCGTCCTCGATCGTCGCCGACGACCGCACCATCACGACGTGGCCGAGCTCGTGTGCGCGCGAGCCGACCGCATCGAGTAGCTCGGGCGGCAGCCTCGCGATCGCGATTCGTTGCGCGGCTTCCTCGAGCACGTGGCCGATGTGAGCGGTGTCGGTAATCGCGAGCTCGCCGACGACGCTGCGAAATGCGCGGTCGTCGATCACGAACCCGGGAGGGACTGGCAACCCGGCCGCGAGAAGCCGGCCCAGCCCCACAGCTTTCCCGCCGCAGCTCGCGTCCGCGTCCCGCAGGTCGTGCACCCACATGCAAAGCACAGTACGATCGTTTCGTGCGTCTGGCTGTGATTGTCTCGTTGTTCGCGCTAACTGCGGCAACGGCACGCGCCGACGACAGCAAGCTCGCGAAAGAAGACGTCCCGCTCCAGGCGAAGGCGACTCTGCGCGGCAAGAACAAGCTGTGCTGCGGCTACCCGCTCGTCGACGACATGCAGTGGGCGCTCAGGTTCTACTGGATGGTCCTCGAATCCGATTACGACGAGCCGGCCAGCCCGAACGTGCCGCGTAGCGGCCGCGGCAAGGAGCAGGTCAGCGAGACCGCGCGCGTCGACGTGTACACGCCACTCGGATTCTTCCTCGGCCGCATGTCCGAGAAGTTTGCCTGGGCGCTGCGCCTCGAAGGCTCGGGCCTCATGGCGGACGGTCGCGTCATCAACTATGCCGGCAAGTGCGACGTTGGCTATGCGACGAAGGTGGCGGGCCAACCGATCAAGGCGACCTGCTTCGAGCAGCTCGACGTCGAGCAGTTTCCGTTCGGGCGTGGCGCCGGGTTCCGGCCGCTCATTCCGTTCAAGTCGGTCGCGATCGATCCGCGCCTCGTGCCGCTCGGCGAGCCGCTCTACATTCCGGAGTTCGACGGCATGATGCTCCCGGACGGCTCGATCCACGACGGCTGCGTTCGCGCCGACGACACGGGCGGCGGCATCAAGAAGCGCAAGATGGACTTCTTCGTCGTCACCTACGGCAACTTCCGCTTCTTGCTCGACCAGCTACAGGGCGTCACGTGGATCACGCCGCACGTCGAGGCGCCGCGCTGCGAGTACCTCCGCGAACGCTAAAGGTGCGAGACGATGCCGCTCGTCACCACGACGCGGCCGGCGTGACGCTGCTCGATTTCGGAGAGGCCCGCACACAGCGCGCGACGACTTGCTTCCGGTGCATGGCCACGATCGACGAACACCAGTACGCCGCCGTCGCGGACCACACGCGTCCAATCCTTGAGCGTGATCTCCCAGCCATCATCCGTGGCGATATCAACGCCAATGACCGCCGCTAGCGATCGATCTTCGATCGATGACAGATCGGCCAACGCATTCGTCAGCTTTTTCGCCGCGCGCTCGGACAGTCCGATCGGCACGACATTTCGCTTCGCGTCGCGTAACGCGGTGACGAGCTTCGCGTTGCCGATCACCGCGAGCTTGCCATCAGCATGCGCGGTCGCGAGCGCTTCGCCGATCGCAGTCACCGCGGGGGTCACGAACAGGCCATCCAACACGGGCCACTCACATACCACGAACGGACCCAGAGACTGCGATCATCCGAATGGGCCCGACGTCCGATGCCCTACTGAGGCCGGAGGTCAGAGGCCTCTGGCCCTGCTACACCGGTGGCCGGTCGTCCGCGCCGGTGTCGGCGTCTCGCTTCGGCGAGTGCCAGATCAGATCCATCTGCGGACCCTTTTCGCCCTTGGAGTGATCGCCGCGATCACCCGGCTTCACACCGGGCGGCGTCTCCCACGGGATCTTGGGGTTCGGATAGCCCTTCGCTGCCTCGTACATGTACCGCGCCCACAGCGGGACCACCGTCATGTACGCGGCGTCTTTCTTGCCGAGTGCACGCTGCTTCTTGTCGTCGCCCATCCACACCACCGTCGTGAACTTCGACGTGTAGCCGATGAACCAGTTGTCGTGCGTCGCGCTCGACGTGCCGGTCTTGCCGGCGGCGATCAGCCCGGTCGCGCGAAGGATGTTCGCGAAGCCAAACTCGACTTCCGACGCGAGCAGCTTCGACGTCAAGAACGCCGATCGCGCCGGAATGGCCTCCTTCGGCTGGATGCCGGCAAGCACGGCGAACCGATCGAACCGATCGCCGAGGCCGAGCTGCGGATCCTCGATCGCCGTGTTGTCTTCGATCGTGTTGCCGTCGCGATCGAGAATGCGCCGCACGTAGATCCAATCCTTCTCTTGGCCGACCGGGCGCGGCCACCACTTGCCGTTGCGCGCAAAGATCGTGAACGCACGCGCCATCTCGTCGACCTTCGTGCACGACGCGCCGAGCGCGAGCGCATCGTCGGGGATGATCTTCGTCGTGAAGCCGAGCCGGCGCGCCCATTTCTCGACGTTCTTCGCGCCCAGCCGCTTGAACAGATCGATCGAGGGCACGTTCTTCGAGAACACGAGCGCGTACTCGAGCGAGACGTTGCCGTCCTGCGTGTCGCCGAGGTTCGTCGGCGTCCAGATCGCGCCGGTGTCGGGATCGACGATCTGGACCGGAATATCGTTGAGCACCGTGTCGAAGCCGTAGCCCTCGTCGAGACCGAGTGCGTAGTAGATCGGCTTGTACGTCGACCCTGGCTGCCGGCACGCCTGCACGGCGCGGTTGAACACCGAGCGGTCGTAGTCGTAACCGCCCACCATCGCGACGACGTAGCCGGTGCGGTGATCACCCGTGAAGATCGTCGTCTGCGGATGCGGTACCTGCTCGAGCCGCACGACGTCGGTGTGGGCCTCGTCCCAGTCCTTCTGGTTGTCCGAGTACACCCACGACGGGTTGATCTTGTCGGGCAGGCCGTACTCGCGAAACTTCTCGATCGTCTTCGTCTCGCGCGACACCCACACGACGTAGCCGGACTTGAGCGCCTCGCGCGGGCTCTCGATCGTCTTGTCGTTCTCGGCGTTGCCGGCTTCCCACTTCGCCGCCCAGCTCATGCCGCGCATCGGCAGCGTGACGCGCTTGTCGCCGATCAGCAGCTCGGCCTTGTCGTCGCCAACTTTGTCGACGAGCGCGAGGTAGCGCTTGCCACGCACGAGCGGGCCGTTGCCGTAGAGCTGCTTCTGGCGCTCGAGGAACGTCGCGCGTGCGGCGCCGTCGATGCGCCACTCGGGGCCGCGCCAGCCTTGCCGCTTGTCCTGGTTGTGCGCGCCGTAGTCGGCGTTCGCGTACGCGGCGGCTTCCCAGGTCGGCTCGGCGGCGGTCTCGACGCGCAGCCCTTCGCTCTGCAGCGCGTAGCGTTCGGTCATGTAGCGACGAATCTGCTCGGCGTAGTACGGCATGCGATCCGGAAACACGTCGCGATACATGTCGAGCTTGATCGGCGTTGCTTTGGCCTTGTCGACGTCAGCGCGCGACGCGAAGCCGTACAGCGCCATCTTCTCGAGCACGATATTGCGGCGGTCGGTCGCGACTTTCGGGCGGTGCACGGGCGAGTACGCGGTTGGCGCCTTCGCGAGGCCCGCGATCATCGCGCACTCGTCGAGCGTCAGCTGATCGAGGTCTTTCTGGAAGTAGCGGCGCGCGGCGGCGGCGACGCCCCAGGCGCCTGCGCCCAGATAGATGTGATTGAGGTAGACCGCGAGGATCGCGCGCTTGGAGTACGTCGCTTCGAGGCGGCGGGCGAGGATCGCTTCCTTCGCTTTGCGCGAGAGCGATTTCTCGGAGCCGAGGAACTGCTTGGCCACCTGCTGCGTGATCGTCGAGCCGCCCTGCGCGAAGTCGCCGGCGGTGATGTTCGTCCACACCGCGCGGGCGATGCCCTTGAAGTAGAGGCCGCGGTGGTTGAAGTAGTCGTGATCCTCGACCGCGAGGAACGCGTCGACGAGCTGCTTTGGAATCGCCTCGTACGGAACGACCTCGCGCCACTCCTGCGCGAACTCGCCGAGCAGGGTGCCGTCGGCGGCGTACATGCGCGACACGGCCGGCACCGTCTTCGAGTACGCGGCCAGGTCGTGCCGCGTGCCCGGGCCGACGTCATCCGTCCGGACCGAGAAATAGCTGTAGAGGATGAAGCCGAACAGCGCGGTCGCTGTCACACCGACCAGCGCGGCAAATCCGTAGAGCTTGCCGATCCAGTACGCGATGCCACCGTCTGCCCGGTTCGCGATCGCTACTCGGCTGCGGTCGTGAATCGGAGACACAGCAGGCTCAGACACAGCCGATGGATTCTAGCCATCCCACGCCCGAAAGCAGCAAGTGCTAGGCTCTGTCTGATGCGCCTTCTGTGGGTATTCGTCGTCGGAATCGCGGCATTTGGCTGCAAGGACAAGCAGCCCGCGAAATCTGCCGACCCGGCACCCAAAGGAACCACACCCACAACTCCCGGATCTCCCACGAGTGCGGCGGTGTCTCAGCCCAGATCCGCAGCGCCAACGCTTCCAGCCGACGAATTATTCGCCAAAGAGAGCACCGATTCGGAGTGGGCGCCTGGTGCCGAGCGTGCGGTCCGCGCGGTCGCGCCCGAGCTCGAGGACCTCGCGTGCAAGCACGATCAGTGTCGGGCCACGGTTGTCGCGACCAACGAGACCGAGCTCATGGCCGCGGTCGACAAGCTCCAGACGCCCGAGTCATTGCTCGGTGTGCCGGAAGCGAAGTCGATCAAGCTCACGCAGCCGGTGCAAAGCGGCAACGGCTACACGATGACGATCTACATCCGCTTTGATCGCGAATAACTCGGCGCTACGCGAGCGCGAGGTCTGCGATCGCGCTGTCACCGCTGATCTGCGTCAGGCACCGGACGAGGTGCGCGCGGATCTTGTGCTTCTTCGAGTAGACCGTCTTGAGGCTGATCTGCATCTCGGCGGCGATCTCGTCGGCCTCGAGGCCCTTCTGGTAGTAGAGCTCGACGAACGTGCGGTCCTTGTCCGTGAACTCGGCGAGCAAACCGTTCAGGTGATCCCAGCGCTCCTTCTCGATCAGCTGATCGAGCGGCGTGCGATCGCACTCTTCGTGCGGATCGAGCGCGCCATCGACCTTGTCGAGCAGCGGGCGACGGCCGGCACAGCGCAAGAAGTCGTAGGCCGCGTTGACCGAGATCATGCCGATCCACGAACCGAGCTTCGTGCCGCGCGCCGGGTTGTAGATGCGGAGCTTGTGCATGTCGTCGCGGACGAGCTGCATCATGACGTCGGCGTAAATCTCATCGAGGTCCGCGTTGCCCAGCGTGGGGGCGTACTTCAGCGTGACCTTGGTGATGCAGCGATAGATGAGCGGGCGATAACGGCGAACCAGCTCCGACCAGCCACGGGCGTCGCTACGCAGAACCCACTTGAGCAACTCGCGGTCGGTCCACTCCGTTGGGTTTTTGCTGGTAGCGCGGGCGAGAAGAGCCATTGGTTCCTCCTGGTGGGTCGACCCTTAGAGCAACGCCGGTGCCACGCCTAACCGACTGAATTTTCAGGCTCTGCTCCGGCACCCACAGGTGGCCTCCACCAAACATTGGTGAAATCGACCAGCGGGAGGAAGCAAGCCGTGATCGGCGACGTACTAATCACTCCCGCCGCGACGAATGTGCCTTAGTTCCGTGTCCGGTCACCGGCCACACGCATCGGTGGTCGTACCATCCGCGCCATGTTCGGACCGCACGATGGCCGGCGTGTAGACGTTCACCCGTACCGCCGGATGATGACGTTTCTGATCCGCGGGCGAAACGAGTCCGCGGTCTATTTCGAGCAGCGGCTCGATGTGTCGCGCGCGCAAGCGTGGCTCGATCAGGCGAACCACCGCGCCGTAAGCCCTCCGTCGAGAACACGGAGTCGAACATTGCACCCGCTGTCGCAGGCCAATCGCCGAACGCGCAGCCCGCGAGCGCCGCTTCGGCGGTTGGCAGGTGCTCTGCCTCGATTGTGCTCTCGACGATCCGCCGGCGACCGACTAGCGCTACGCCTTCGCGACGGCGGCGTCCCAGCGGGTGAGGTGTTCCTTCACCCACGCGCGATCGGTTGTCGGCTTGAACCGGCGTTGCTCGCGCCAGGTCGCTTTCACGGTGTCGAGGTCCTTCCACACGCCGGTGCCGAGGCCGGCGAGGAACGCTGCGCCGAGCGCCGTCGACTCGACGAGCTCGGGCCGTGCGATCTCCACGCCGAGCACGTCGGACTGGAACTGCATGAGCAGATCGTTCGCCGCCGCACCGCCATCGACCTTGAGCATCGTCAGCGGGCGACCCGCGTCGCGCTCCATCGCGCGCAAGATGTCGACGTTCTGCAGTGCGATGCCCTCGAGCGTCGCGCGAGCGAGATGCGCCTTCGTCGTGCCGCGGGTGATGCCGGTGATCGCGGCGCGCGCGTCGGGACGCCAGTGCGGCGCACCGAGACCCGCGAAGGCCGGCACGACGATCACGCCGCCCGATTCGGGTACCGAGCGCGCGAGCTCTTCGATCTCCGATGCGCTCTTGATGATGCCGAGCCCATCGCGCAGCCACTGCACCGCGGCGCCGGCGATGAAGGCCGAGCCTTCGAGCGCGTAGCGCAGCTCGCCCGTGTGCAGCTTCCACGCGACGGTGGTGAGCAGGCCCGACTTCGACTGCACCGCCCATTCGCCGGTGTTCATCAGGATGAACGCGCCAGTTCCGTAGGTGCATTTGGCGTCGCCCGGCGCGAAGCAGGTCTGGCCGAACAGCGCCGATTGCTGATCACCCGCGAGGCCCGCGATCGGCACGCCATCGCGAATGCCGGGCACGCCCTTCGTGGTGCCGACCGGGCCCGACGACGGGACGACGTTCGGCAGCAGCGCGCGCGGCACGCCCATCAGCTCGAGGAGCTCGTCGGTAAACGTCAGCTCCTTGAGATCGAAGAGCAGCGTGCGCGATGCGTTGCTGACGTCGGTCGCGTGCACGGCGCCGCCGGTCAGCCGCCACAGCAAGTAGCAATCGATCGTGCCGAACGCGAGCGAGCCATCGCGCGCCGCAGCCGCGAGCCCGGGCACGTTGTTCAACATCCAGTGGACTTTGGTGCCCGAGAAGTACGGATCGAGCGTGAGCCCGGTGAGCTGCTTGACGCGCGCTTCCTTGCCCTGCGCCTTGAGCTCGGCGCAGCGATCGGCGGTGCGGCGGTCCTGCCACACGATCGCGTTGTGGGCCGCTTTGCCGGTCTTGCGATCCCAGATCACCGCGGTCTCGCGCTGATTCGTGATGCCGATCGCGGCGACGCTCGACGGCTCGATGCCCTGCATCGCGGCTGCGAGTGCGGTCGTCACCGACGTCCAGATGTCTTCCGGATCGTGCTCGACCCAACCTGGCTTCGGATAGATCTGGCGAAACTCCTTGTAGCCGCGGCCGCGGACTTGGAGTTGCTCGTCGAGAACGAGCACGGTGGAACCGGTGGTGCCCTGGTCGATCGCGATCACGTGGCGCATGCAAGATCTCCGCTCTGTTCGTGGGGCCGGTCTGTTGTCCTGTCAGTTGTCCGCACATTGCGGCGCAAGAAGTCGATGACTTCAGCGGCAACGATGTCGCGTTCGACATCGGCCGCGATGAGGTGATAGCTGCGCGGCAGGATGCGCATGCGCGCGGCGCACGTCAGCTGTGCGATCCGCGTCGCGCACGCGACCGGCGCGGTGTGGTCGTGCTCGCCGTGCAGCACGAGCACCGGCTGCTTGATCGACGACAGCTCGCCCTCGACGACGCGCATGAACGCGGCGAGCTCGGCGAGCGCGCGCGTCGGAATCGCGCTGTAGCAGGGGTTCTCGGCTTTCGTGCGCTTGTCACGCACGTCGGAGCCATAGAATTTCGGAATCGCGCGGATGCGCCGAAGCATCCCGTCTGCCGCCCATTGCGCGACACGCGCCGACAGTCCTTCGAGCCACAGCGGTGCCGCGAGCGACGCCACGGCTGCAACATCGGTGCGCTTGCTTGCGAGATGCAGCGCGAGCAGGCCACCGAGCGATTGTCCAACTACCGCGACTTGGTTGCACAACAGCCGCATCGAGTCGTAGGCGTCCTCGACGGCGTCGGCCCAATCCGACCACTTCGTTTGATCGAGATCCTCGACGCGCGTGCCATGGCCGGGCAGGCGCAGTCCATGCACGGTGAAACCTGCGCGCGCCAATTGGTCGCCGAGATAACGCATCTCGTAAGGCGTTCCGGTGAAGCCATGCACGCACACCACGCCGATCGCGCCATCACCGACGAGATCGAAAGGCTCCCCGAGCGCCACGTCGCTTCGTTATCACACCGGTGCGCACATTGACAGCGCACCCCAGTCCGCGCTCTGATCGAAAGGATCACGGCGGGTTGCGTGCTCCCGTGCGATCGGCGTTCGGATCCGGCGATGAGCGAGTGGAAGACACGGATTACCAAAGTCCAGGTCGTCAAGCCGGCCAAGGAAAGCGGCGAGGCGTGTCTCGTTCTCATTTATCCGCCCGGTCCGGATATGGGAAAGCGTTTTGCGCTGACGCGAAACGAAATCGTGCTCGGCCGCGGCGCGGATTGTGACATCCAGGTCGATCGCGATTCAGTATCGCGCCGTCACGCACGCGTCTATCGCACGGGCGAGTCGTGGTCCGTCGAGGATCTGCAGTCGACGAACGGCAGCTACGTCAACGACGTGCCGGTCACGAAGTCCGTGCTGCGCGACGCCGACTTCGTCAAGATCGGCGCTGCGATCTTCAAGTTCCTCTCGGGCAGCGGCATCGAGGCCAGCTACCACGAAGAGATTTACAAGATGACGATCGTGGACGCCCTCACCGGTGCCCACAACAAGCGCTACTTTCTCGAATTCCTCGAGCGCGAGATTGCTCGCTGCGCGCGCTATCGCCGCCCGCTCTCGCTCTTGATGTTCGACATCGACCACTTCAAGCAGATCAACGACAAGCACGGTCACCTCACGGGCGACTACGTGCTGCGCGAGATGTCGCGCCGTCTGCTCGGGCGCGTGCGTCGCGAAGAATTGCTCGCGCGCTACGGCGGTGAAGAATTCGCGGCAGTGCTGCCCGAGACGGATCTCACCGGCGCGCGCACGTTCGGCGAGCAGATTCGCCGACTCGTCGCGGATCAGCCGTTCGAATACGAAGGCGATACGTTTCCGGTCACCGTGTCGGTCGGCGTCGCGACCGTCGAGGGTGAGGACATCGACGTCCAGGCGTTCATCAAGACCGCCGACGATCACCTCTACCGAGCGAAGCGCGAAGGTCGGAATCGCGTCATCGGCTGATCGCCGATGGTGGGCGTCATCGGTTAAGGCGGCGGCGCGTCGGGCGCGTTGCGGAAGTCCGTCACGCCCGCTTGGCCGATCCAGTACTCGATGTCGACGCTGTTATCGGCGTTGATCGTGATGAAGCGCAGCGCGCCGTAGATGGAGCCTTGCTTGAAGACGAGCACACCCTTCGAGCACGTCGACCCTTCGGTACCGAACACGACCGAACCGTCCGTGCTGTCGAACGTGTAGCTCGTCGCGTCGGTGAGATCGTGAATCGTCGTGACGCCGGTGTAGCCGCGGCCGGTGATGCCGC
>DASUFX010000043.1:0-3842 GCA_036274355.1 Kofleriaceae bacterium
GTGATCTGCTCGCGCAGCACGCGGTTCAGCGTGTCGATCTTCGGCTGCATCACGCGGAACTTTGGAATCATCCGGCCGATGATGAGGCCGATGCTGATCGCAAGCGCCGGGATGCAGACGAGCAGCAGCTTGGACAGCGCGAGATCCTCGCGCACAGCCATCACGATGCCGCTTATGCACATGATCGGCGCCATCACGAGCATCGTCGCCGTCATCATCACGAGCATCTGGACCTGCTGCACGTCGTTCGTCGTGCGCGTGATCAGTGACGGCGCGCCGACCTTGCCGACCTCGCGTGCGCTCAGCTTGCCGACGTGATGGAAGATGCCGGCGCGTAGATCGCGGCCATAGCTCATCGCGACACGCGCGCCGAAGTAGACCGCGGCTGCGGAGCACACGATCTGCACCGTCGCGATCGCGAGCATGATGCCGCCGTGGACGAGGATGTAGTTGGCGTCGCCGGTCACGACACCGCGCTCGACGATGTCGCCGTTGATACTCGGCAGGTAGAGCGATGCGATCGTCGCTGCAAGCTGCAGCACGACGATGATCGCCATCGGCTTGCCGTACGGTCGCAGATACAAGCGGAGCAGGCGGAGCAACATCAGTCCTCCTCGTCACGTGCGCGGACGCCGTCGAGCAACAACGAGACGATTTCGTGCGGCGTAAGTGGTTTGTCGGTCATGCGCGGGTGCAGGCCGGCGAATGCGAGGCCGCGCAGCAAGCGCGCTGCTTGTTCGGGCTCGCAACGGATCTCGTCGCGATGCGGTTCGAACACCGCCTCGAGCAGCATCCGCAGTCGTACTTCATCGGGCGGCGGCGCTTTCGGGCGCTGCTCGAGTATCGGTGGCGCGAGCCGGAGCATGGACATGAGCTCCCAGATCTGCGCGAAGCGGCGCTGCAGTACTTCGGCAACCTGGATCAACTTCTCGCGCAGCGATAGCGCGGGATCGATACGCCCGAGCTCGCTTTCGGCGGGTCCTGGATCGAACGCGTGCGCGATCGCCGCCTCGATCAGTGCGTCCTTGTCGGGGAACACGCGGAACAGCGTGCCCTCCGCGACACCGGCCGCGAGCGCGATCTGCGACGTCGTCACTTCGCGGCCGTGGACGCGCAACAGCGGCAACGTCGCCGCGATGATGCTCGCGCGCCGAGCATCGGGAGACAGAGGTGCCGCGCGAGCCATCGCGTACTAGGTAACTGAGTGAGCACTCACTCGCAAGCAGATCATGCTGATATTAGGGTAGATTTCTCGTAACCTCGCGAACGGACATGGGACGCAAAAGACCGGATCGGACGGCGCGGCGGGCACAGGAGCGTGCCGCGCGTCAGCTCGTGCGCGACAAGGAGAAGCTCGCGGGCATGGTCGCCGGCGGTTCCGCGGAGCGACCGATCGAGGTGACGTCGTCGGCCGTGATCGAAGGCCGCGTGCGCGCCACGCCGTGTCCGCAGTGCGAAGGCGAGCTGCGCGTCAAGGATCATCGCTCGACCGGCAGCGGTATGCGCGCCGTCGACGTGCGCTGCGATCAATGCGGAGCTCCGCGGACGCTGTGGTTCCGGATCGTCAGCGACGAACCGAACTGAAATGCTACGGTGAGCGCATGGAGTGTCGCTCGGGCTGCGGCGCGTGTTGCATCGCGCCGTCGATCTCGCCGTCGTATCCGGCGTTGCCCGAGGGAAAACCGGCCGGCGAGCGCTGCCCGCATCTCACCGACGACAAACGCTGCGCGTTGTTCGGCAAGCCCGAGCGACCGAGCGCATGCGTCGGCCTCAGGCCGGGGCCGGAGATGTGCGGCGAATCGTTCGAGCAAGCGATGTCCACGCTGCTTCGCTGGGAAGACCTGACGACGCCACGCCGATGACGTCGTTGATGTCGAGCGGAGATGGGCCGGTCGCACGCTGCAAGCTGTGCGAGCGCACCGCCGTTGGACCGTGTGCGCGGTGCCGTGCGCCGGTGTGTGGTGATTGCTGCGAGCTGACCGATGGTGGTGCGACGACGTTCGCGATCTGCCTCTCGTGCGTGAAGCGCGGCGGCTCGTCGCTCGCACCGGCGTGGCTCGGCCTCCTCGGCTGGCTCGCCGTGATCATCGTCGCGCTCGGCGGCATCGGGCTTTTGCTGGCATTCCTGCGGTAGCCGTCACGCATACACGCGGTGTGGTGGGCCGAAACCTGGCGGCGTGTGAAGCCGCGTTCTCGTCGAGCGCGCTAAGTCCGCGCCGGATGGTCGAGACGGTTGGTCCAACGGCTGCACTAAGGGTCGACCATGCGTTTGCTTCCCTTACTGCTCGTTACCGCCCTCGTTGCGGTGGTCGGTGCTGGTTGCCAGGGTCAGATGTTCGCGCGCGGCACGTTCGTCGCCGAAGCGCCGACCCCTGTGATTCGCGCCGACGTCAACGTGCAGATCAGCTTCTTCGGGATTCCGCTCGCGGGTGCGCAGGATGTCGTGTTCGTGCTCGACCGCTCGGGCTCGATGCGCGGCCTCGCGGCGGGCTTCGCAGGCGACGACGTCGGTATGAACAAGGCGGCGTCCACGATCGTTGGTATCGGTACGCAGCTCGCCGGCTCGGGTCACCACTCGAAGATGGAAGCCGCGAAGAACGAGCTCGTGCACACGCTGCAGATGCTGCCCGATGGCACGCGCTTCATGATCATCTTCTTCGATGACGAGCTCGCCGCGTTCGCGCCCACGATGCTCACGCTCGATCCGAATACGCGCACTGCCGCGATCAACTTCGTCCGCGGCATCAAGCCGGGTGGTTCGACAGCGGCGGTTCCCGCACTGCGCCTTGCCTACAAAGCAGGGGCAGCTCGCGTGATCTTGCTGTCAGACGGCCTTGCGAACACGGGCGGCGGCGCGAACGATCTGCTCGCGGAAGCGCGCGAGCGAATGCAATACGGCGTGCGATTCGACACGGTTGGCCTCGGTATCGATCAGGACTCGGCGCTGCTCAACACGCTGTCAGCGGAGAGCGGTGGACTCGCGATCAAGCGCTGAGCTATTTAGCGCGCATGCGCGCTCTCCTGTTTGTTCCGCTCGTTGCGTGTGCACAGCCACACGCCGCGAAGCCGGTGCCGAGACCAGAGCCGGCATCGCCGATCGCCGACGTCATGGAACCGTTCGACATGAACGGCTACGTGCTCGCGGGTGCAGAGTACTGGCCGTACATCGGCAAGGAAGACATTCGCTATCCGCAGGACGTACTCTGGGGCTTCTATCCGGAGAAGGGTGTGGTCGCACCGGGCGAGAGCGATCCGAACGCGGACACGGCGTCGCGCGATGCCGTCGATTGCGCGCAGCAATCGTTCGCCGCGCTGCAGGTGTTCCTCGCGAAGAATCCGCCCGCGCTGCGCCGCATCGTCGAGCTCGGTGAAGCGAAAGGCTTCGTGCCGCGCTTCTATCTGTGGACGAACGATTACACGCACGCGGCGACGCCGTATCCGCCCGGCGTGCGCGAAGCGCGCCTCTGGTACTGGAAGCGCAAGCAGCCCGAGCCGCCGAAGCCACCCGGCTACTGGAAGTGGGAAGCGACCGTGACGCAGAACGGAATCTGCGAGATCCCGAAGCAAGAGCAGATCGACGAGTACCTCGCCGAAACGCTGAAAACGCTCGAGCGATAGCGCCAGGGACTCGACTCCCACCGCTGTGTGGGAGCCTCCCAGGCCGACGAGCTTGCCGACGGCAACTCGAGCAGCCACCGCTGCGCGCAGCAACGTCGCGAAAGTGATCAACTTGCGCTGGGCGATCAGTTGCAGAGGTTACGCGCCATGCGCGTCCTTGCCTTGATGGTGCTGCTCGCTGCCTGCGCGACCGAGACAACGATCGATTCCGATCACGATGAGCC
>DASUFX010000044.1:0-2168 GCA_036274355.1 Kofleriaceae bacterium
GCAGATCCGCGTTAGGCAGACGTACCTCGTCGTGTTGCTAGACGATCGCGCGGTGCAACTCTTGCCTTCCACGGGCAGGGTCTCGATCGGGCGAGCAACGGATGCGCAGGTCGTGATCCAACACCCGTCGGTTTCGCGCGAGCACGCCGTGCTCGACGTCGAGCAGCTGACGCTCACCGACGTCGGCAGCCGCAACGGCACGTACGTCGGCGGCCAGCGCATCACGCCGAACACGCCAATTCATCTCGGTCGTGGCGAGACCATCGTGGTGGGTGAAGTGACGATGTTCGTGCAGCAAGATGGCGCGAGCGCTCCAGCGCTCGCAGCGCCGATTCCCGATGCGCCGCTCGAGCTGCGCCTTGTCGATGAAACGGCGCGCGCGGCGCGCCACGGGTCGCCGTTCGTTCACGTCCGCGTACACGTGCCGGAGCCGCAAGCCGATGCTGCACGCGAAGTCCTCGCCGACGCGCTTCGCAGCTCGGACGTCATGAGTGAAGAGGCGCCGGGCCGCTTTCAGCTGCTGCTGCCCGCGATCACGAGCGAGCGCGGCAGGCCCGTCATCCAACGGTTGGTGCAGACGCTCGATCGCAGCGGCATCGAGGCACGCACGGGCATCGCGTGCTGGCCGCAAGATGGTGTGACCGCGGCGCAGCTGTCCGCGCACGCGCGCGAGCTGGTGGCGGCGAAGGCCCGCAACGCGTCGCCGATGGACGAGGTGATGCGGCTCGCGGCGAGCGTCGCCAGCACCGAGATCACGGTCCTCATCACCGGCGAGACCGGTGTCGGCAAGGAGCTGATCGCGGAGATGATCCACCGTCTCTCGCCGCGCAGTCAGGCTCCGTTCATGCGGATCAACTGCGCGGCAATCGCGGAGCCACTTCTCGAAAGCGAGCTGTTCGGCCACGCGAAGGGCTCGTTCACGGGCGCCGACAGCGCGCGCATTGGTCTGTTCGAGGCCGGCGCCGGCGGCACGGTGCTGCTCGACGAGATCGGCGAGATGAGCCTACGCATCCAGGCCACGCTGCTCCGCGTGCTCGAGGAGCGCGTCGTGCGCCGCGTTGGCGAGACCGAACCGCGGCCGGTCGACGTGCGAATCCTGTGCGCGACGAACCGCAACCTCCAAGACGAGGTCAACGCGGGCCGCTTCCGCCGCGACCTCTACTACCGCATCTCGGGCATGACGATCGCGATTCCACCGCTGCGCGAGCGGCGCGACGCCATCGAGGCGATCGCACGTGCGTTCGCCGCGCTATCAGCGGCGCGTGCGCGCCGGGTCCCACCGACGTTCACCGACGAAGCGATCCAGGCGCTGCGCTCGTATCCGTGGCCGGGCAACATTCGCGAGCTCCGCAACTCGATCGAGCGCGCGGTGCTACTCGCAGGCGCCGGGCCGATCCGCCCACAGGAGCTCGGGCTCGCGGCGGACTACAGTCCCGAGGCCCCGACGCCGTCGGTCGGGGTACCGACGGTGCCCAAACCGGACGAGCGAACCGGTCCGTACGGCTCCGAGCGGCCGACGATGGACTCGCGCGATCTGTCGGTCGAAGTCGCCGAGCTCGAGCGCCGCCGCATCGTCGAGGCACTCGATCGGTTCGGCGGTAACCAGACGCGCGCAGCACGCGCGCTCGGCATGTCGCGCACCACGCTGGTCGCGCGCATGGAAGCCTACGCGCTGCGTCGACCGCGTAAGTAACTCCCGTCGCGAAAGCTCCCGGCCGGCCGCTTTGCATGGCGAAAGCGCGATACGGTCGCGGCATGAAGACTCGTGCAGCGATTTCGTTCGAACCCGGTAAGCCTCTCGTAGTCGAAGAAGTCGACCTCGCAGGTCCCAGGGCCGGCGAAGTCCTCGTCGAGCTCAAGGCGACCGGCATCTGCCACACCGACGAGTTCACGCGCTCGGGCGGCGATCCCGAAGGCTTGTTCCCGGTGATCCTCGGCCACGAAGGCGCGGGCGTCGTCGTCGAGGTTGGCCCGGGCGTGACGTCGGTCGCCGTCGGCGATCACGTGATTCCGCTCTACACACCGGAATGCCGGCAGTGCAAATCGTGCCTGTCTCACAAGACGAACCTGTGCACCGCGATTCGCGCGACGCAAGGCAAGGGCGTGATGCCCGATGGCGAGAGTCGATTCTCGCTGCGCGGCCAGAAGGTCCACCACTACATGGGCTG
>DASUFX010000045.1:0-3009 GCA_036274355.1 Kofleriaceae bacterium
ATGGCGTTGGCAACTACGACGCCGAGGAGCTTTGCAACCCCGGGCAGGTCACGCACGAGCAAGAACGCGGCGACGATACCGGCGAAGATCGCGAAGCCACCGTTCCGCGGTGTCGGCAGGATGTGCGAGCTTGCTTCGTTCGGCACGTCGAGGTATCCACGTCGCCGCGCGGCGTTGCGCAAGAGCGGCGTGAGAACGACGGCGATCGTGAACGCCACGGCCGTCGCGATCATCGTACGAGCAAGCATCGAGACCCCGTATCGTTAACTCGGTTATCACCGCGCAGTCAGCATGAAAGCCTACATCTTCTTCTCCGTGCACGAGGAGCTCTTCCATCGCGTCGCGGAGCGTCTGCGCGAGCACGGCGTCGACGAGCTCAGTGGTTTCGCGTGGAGCCCGTACCAGCTGCGCAAAATCTCCGGCCGCGGCATCGACTACGATTCGTCGCTCGTGTTCACACGCGACATGCTGCCGGCATGTGACGACGGCAAGCCCGCGGATCTCGCGTGGCTCCAGAAGCGCGAACGCGAGCTTGGCGTCTCGATCCAGCGCATGCTCGCGTCGGAGCGGCACCTGCTTGCCGGCCGCAACTTCGACCAGCTCATGCGGCTCGCCGAGGTCGCGCTGCGCGAGATCGGGGCCGCCTTCGATCGGGTGCAGCCGGATTTCATCTTCTCGGAAGACGTGTCTTGCTTTCACAGCTATGCGCACTGGGTGCTCGCGCGCGAGCGCGGGATTCCGTTCTGGTGCATTGGCACCGGACGATTGCCGAATCGGTTGAGCGTTTACTCGCAGCGCCCCCAGCGTTACGAAAACGTGGACGCGCTGTATCGCGAGATCGTGTCCCGCGGCCTGACGGCCGACGAGCGTAAGGAAGCAGAGGACTACGTCGTGAGCTTTCGTGCTCGACCGCAACGTCCGACGGGCATGGGCACGCGTGCGAAGAACCCCGGATTCGAGCGGTCCGACGCGCGCCGTTTCAAGAACGAGGTCGCGCTCTACCTGTCGGATCGCGACAATCCGGTCGCGACACCGCCGTTGCAAGCCATTGGTCAGCGCTTTCGCCGCATCGCGCGCGTCCAGCTCGCGGATCTTGCAGGCGTGTTCGAGCCGCCCGAGCCAGGCGAACAGTACGTGCTCTATCCGATCCACTACCAGCCGGAGGCGTCGACACTGGTGCAAGCGCCGATGTACCTCGACCAGGTCCAGCTGCTTCACGACATCGCGAAGAGCTTGCCGATCGGCTACCGGTTGTACGTCAAGGAGCACGTCAGCAACCGCGGGCGCCGGCCGCTCGAGTTCTACCAGGCGATTCGCGAGATACCCGCCGTGCGATTGCTCGGTCCCGACGCCGACACCTGGTCGCTGATCCAGAATGCAGCAGCGATCGCGGTGATTACCGGCACGATGGGCTGGGAAGGTCTCCTCTTCGGCAAACCGGTGATCAGCTTCGGCGACGTCTACTACAACGTGTTGCCGCACGTGTATCGCGCGAGCGAAGTGCCGAAGGACGGTTGGTACGAGCTGTTCGCGCGCGCGACGTCACAGCATCGCGATGATCACGACGCGCTGCTCGCGTTGGTCTCTGCGCTGCACCAGCGGACGTGGCCCGGGTTCATGAAGAACCCGAATACGTTTCCGGAAGTGCTCGCCGACGAGAACGTCGCGAACATCACCCATGCGCTCGTCGACGCAATGGGCCTGCTGACGTCGCAGCTTCGACGACCGCCGCGTAGCGAGGGAGCTGCGCCTCGAACGTGAACTCACGTTCGTAGAGCTTGCGTGCCGCGATGCCGAGCGAGCGTCGCCACTCGCGATCTTGCGCGATGCGCGTGAACGCGCGCGCGAGGCCTTCCGCGTCGTGTTCGCTGATGCAGTCGTGCGCGGGTTTGAACTCCGGCGCGCAGAGATACGTCTCGGTGTAGCCGGCGCTGATCACGCCGTAACCGGCGGCGACCGTGAACTTCGTGCGAAAGCCGGTATCGTGGCGGTAGGGCACGACCGAAACGTCGCCGAGCGCGAACACATCGCCGAGGTCCGCGACGAAGCCGTGCACGTGATCGAACGTGCGCTCCATCCAGCGCCAATCGTCGTCTCGGCGTGCAGGGGCTTTGCCGGTTTGATGCCACTCGAGACGAACCCCGGCGCGCTCGAGCGCCGGCCACAAGCTGCGGCGAATCTCGGAGAGCGCGGCCGCATGCGCTGTGTTGTGAGTGCCGAACAAAAAGAACCGCGGCGGGCGATCGGGTAGCTCAAGCGACGGCGAGGGCATCGTCGGTCCGACGATCGGAATGTGCGTCGCAGAGATGCCGTGGGCGCGGCAGAACTCGGCCTCCGATGCGGACACGCACATCACGTGCGCAGCTTCGCTGGTGATCTCGAGCTCGAATTTTTCGAGCGCCGCGATCGAAAACGCGTCCGGGCGACGGACGAACCGCCGGCGTAGCGCGCGCGGATCGCCGAAGTCGCGCAGGCTGACTCTGCGCTGCGTCTCGCGACGCACGGACTTCAGCTTGAACAGGAAGTCGTAGTTGCCGAATACCACTGGATACGTGTCGCGCGGCGCCCACGCCAGCGTGAACGTACTGTCGGCCCAGATCAGGTCGGGCGCCGCCTGCTTCGCGAGGTCGGCGAGCGCGTCGGCATAACCGTGTGCGCGCGGAAACCGCAGCGAGAACGTCTCTGGGTTCAGCACGCGTTCGACCGGTCGCAACAGTGCCGGTGTTTCGCGCGGCTCGATGAAGTGAACCTTCGCGGCGCGCTTGCGCAGATCTGAGTCGAGGTTGTCGGTCCGCGGACCGATCACTGCGACATGCACTTCATGGCCGAGCTCGGTGAGCGCCATGAAATTCTGGAACATGCCGACGTCGCCGCCGACGGTAGCAAATCGATGCGGCGGCTTGCCGAAAGAGAGCTGGAGGATTCGCATTACGTACTCGGATGCGCACGATACCAGCGCACGGTCTCGTGCAAACCGCGCTCGAGAGTCCAACGGCGCTCGAAACCCGT
>DASUFX010000046.1:0-6070 GCA_036274355.1 Kofleriaceae bacterium
CCCTTTTCGGATGTTTGGCTTTTGGTCTCGCTCTCGCCGGCTGCGGCGGAGACGACGAGCCGGCCACCCCGAGCACGACGACGGGCATCGAGATCGAAGGCAGCTGGACGAGCAGCTTCGGCGGCACGGAGATCATCGACGACGATTCTTGGACCGTCGGCGACAGCGCTTCCGTCATCGCTGACTATTCGAACACCGAGAACGTCGCCGTCACCCGCAACCCGGACGACGCCGAGTTCAGCCCCGGCAAGTACAACCGCATCGTCTGGACCGAGGTCGCGGGCGGGTCGTTTTACTACTGTACGACCGACTTCGGGCTCGACACGGTGGGCGAGGTCGACGAGGCATTCGGCGACGCGGTCGCGCGAGCGTTCCGCAAGGCGCATGACGATTGCGCGTACAAGGCGCCGCGCAATGGCGGCTCCGTGCTCGTCGGGCTTCGTCTCGCGACGGTCGGTAAGCCGATGCAAGGTCATGGTTCGCTCGCGCGATACCGACGTCGGAACCTGCGTGCGCAAGGTGATCGAAGAGGAGTCCCTGCCGCGTGCACCGGCGGTACTCGACGGTCACCTGCACGGCGCGGTGGCGTTTGCGTCGTGGCCGCGCGGCTACCTACCGGTGGCGCCGCGGCGAGACGCGATCATGCCGCAGGTTCTGGCGCGGTTCGGCGATGTCCAGACCTTCGGCTTCCGCGCTAACGCAACGATCGAGCTGAACGAGGCGCTGCGGGGGCGCTGGTTTATCGGCGTGAACAGCGAGCTCGGTGCGGGTGACGGCGCAAGCCTGTCGTACGCGCTGCGCGCGCTGATCGGCCACCGGTCGGCCCTCTCTCGCATCACTACGTCGGTCGCGATCGGTGTTGGCGTCAGTGATCTCGGAACGTACGCGCCGCGCGGTCTGGAAATTCCGCTCGAAGAACGTGTCCAGGTCCGGTTTGGCTCCACGTTCGTCCATCTGTGGGTCGAAGCACGGTCGGTCTTCTTCTCGGAGATGCGGATGTTCGATCGGCCGCCGCTCGGGATCGACGAGTACACGTTGGGTGGCGGTCTGTCGTTCGAGATCGGCGACCGGCGCATCTTCGCCGGCGCCGCGTACGAAACGCGTGTGGCAGGCACGAGCACGATGTTCTTGCTCGGCATACCGGTCGGCGACGGCTACTAGGCTTACGATAGCGCGATGGCAACTCGTCGCCGCGCGCCCGCGAAGAAGAAGCCGCGCGTGTCGACGCATCCTGCGAAGAAGCGCACGCCCGAGAGCCGCGCGATCATCACCAACCTGCAGAAGATCTGTCTCGCGCTTCCCGACGCGACGGAACAGATCGCGTGGGGCGAACCGACGTGGCGCGTGCGCGGCAAGATCTTCGCGCAGCTCGACGATCATCATCACGGCGCGGCGCACGTCTCGGTGTGGCTACCGGCGCCCGATGGCGCGCAGGCTGCGCTGATCGAAGCAGAGCCCGATTTCATCTGGCGGCCGCCGTACGTCGGTCACAAAGGCTGGATCGCGGTCATCCTCGACACCGATCCGGACTGGGACATGGTCGCCGCGCTCGTCGCACAGGCTCACGCGTTGATCGCGGGCCCGCCGAAGCGGCGCGTTACTCGTGCTGCGCGGCCCACGCGCTGATCAATTCGAAGTCGTCGATGATCCGCGAGTGATAGTGACCCCAGACGTCGGAGACCATCACCATCGAGCCACGCGATAGCTGTGGCGTAAGGTAGATCGCGTAGTAGCGCGCTCCGGATCCGTCTTCGACTTCGCCGACGATATCGAGTGGCTGATTGGAGACCGGACAGATCAGCTCGCACTTCGTGCCGGGCTCGATATCGGTCAAGCCTTGTTTGCGGCTGTCACCATGGATCGGCGAGAGGTGCACGAGACCTTCGCGCCCACCGGCACGGATCTTCAGTGTCACCGCCGGGTGCCCATCGAACGTGACGTCCGAGATGCCGACCAGGTTGTCACCTTTAGGCCCATAGGCCTGAGTGACGATGACCACAACGTCGTTCTGCACTGCGACATGCCCACCAGTAACCGTGCGGTGTTTGCCGGTAATGCGAAGGTTTCGGCGATCGACGGGGTCCACGCAGAGAGCTGACAACGCATTGAGACTTCTTGCAAGAGTTGACAGCTTACAGAGTGCTGCAAGGACCCCTCGCGTGGGTGTATATAATCTATCCTCCGATGACTCGATCACTCGCAGTCGCGATCGGAGTGGTGGTCCTGCTGTTCGCAGGTGCCGCCGAAGCAAAAATCCGCGTCGCGGTCGTCGCCTTCGAAGGTGATGACAACGGCGCCGTGCAAGAGGTCGTCACGGACCTGCTCGATGGGGATTACTCCGTCTCAGGTACGAAGGCAGTGAATCGCACGGTCGACAAGCTCGGCCTCGATGCGAACATGTCCGATAAGGACCTCAAGAAGCTCGCGAACGAGCTCGAGGTCGACGCGATTCTGCGTGGTGATTTGACGAAGAAGGGCGCGCGCAAGCTCCTGCACGTGAAGGTGTATCTGAAGGGCAAGAAGGTGCGCGGCTTCAAGGTCGAGTTCGCGAGCGTGAAGAGCGAGAAATTCAAGAGCGCACTCAAGGACAAGATCGACGAGAAGCTCTCGGGCCAAGAAGCGGCCAAGAAGCAGGTCGACGAGGCGCCGGCCGAGGCAGCAGCGGACGAAGAAGATCCGATCGGCGGCAAGAAGAAGGGCAAGAAGGGCGCGAAGACAGACATGGCGGCCGAGAAGGCCGCGCTGAAGACGAAGTCGGACGCGCCGGCCGAGGAAGAGGCGACCGAGAAGACCGAGAACGAAGACGGCAAGTCCGACGAAGAGAAGCAGAGCGGCGACGAAGAAGATCCGGAAGGCAAGGCGAAGAAGAAGGTCGCGTCGGCGGATGCAGACGAGGAAGATGTCGGCGGCGTCTCGAAGAGCGTCACCGTCGAGAAGTCGAGCGGCGGTCGCAGCGCGAACACCGTCGCGTTCCGCCTCGATGTCGGCCCGTCGATCTCGTCGCGCAAGCTCGTGTTCAACTCGCGCGTGTTCGAGGAGGCGCCGAAGCCGTACGCGAATAATCCGGTCGGCGGCATGCGCGTCGGTGGCGAGCTGTATCCGCTCGCGTTCGCCAACCCGCACAGCTTCATCAGTGGCCTCGGCTTCGCGGGGCACTACGACCAGACGCTCAAGCTAAATCTGGAGAGCAGCGTGCAGATTGGCACGAAGTTCCCGGTCACGCAGCGGAACTGGAGCGTCGGCGCGCGCTTCCGCATCGCATTCGGCAGCTCGGCACGCGCACCGACGGTGACGCTCGGCGGCGGTTACTTCCACCGCAACTTCAGCGTCAATCGTTCGCAACTCATGACGGGCAACATCATCGATTTGCCCGACGTCCTCTACAAAGGCTACGACCCGGGCATCGAGTTTCGCATTCCGATCATCAAGCAGGTCGCGCTCATGTTCGGTGGTCAGCTCCTGCTCGTCACCGACACCGGCCAGATCCAGCAGCTGAACCAGTACGGTCAAGCGAAGGTCACGTCGGGCCAGGGCATGGCCGGCCTCGACATCGTGATCGCGAATCGCGTCGGCGTGAAGCTCGCCGCCGAGATGGCGCAGTTCGGCTTCGCGTTCACGGGCAACGGCGACCAGACGTTCAATCGTGACAAGGATCCGGCGACGCCTGACGTCGGCGGCGCTGCCGATCGCTACTACGGCGGCTCGTTCACCTTGGGCGTTCTTTACTAACGAACGCCTGCACGGCATGCTGGCGGGCGAGTGGAGCCCCGCGACAAGATCGTCGTCGCGCATCCCGAGCGCAAAGCGCAGCGCACGCTGCAGCGGCTGGTCGGCGCGACGCTGTGCCCGGTCGAGGTCGTCGCGGATCTCGATGCGCTGGTCGCCGCGCTTAATCCATCGGCGATCGCGGTCGTCGACGCGGGGCTCGCGCAGACGCGGCCTGACTTGCGCATGCATCCAGCGCGCGCGTGGATCGCGGTGCCAGGTGAAGGGCTCACACCTGCCGATGCCGCGAGCTCGACCGCGCTCTTGGCGGCGGGCTGGGATCACGTCGTGTCGCATCCGATGCCACTGCTTGCCGAAGAGCTGATCGCGACGGTGCAGAAGCTATTGCGCAAGGACGTGTTCGGCTTGGAGAAGTACATGGCGTGGGGCGCCGAGGTGCGCAGCTACGTGCTCGATGACGCGCGCGATCGCGATGCGGCAGTCGCCAAGCTCGCGGCGGATGTCGTGGCGGTCGGGCTACCGGATCGGATTGGCTCCGTCGTCAGCGTGATTGCCGACGAGCTGCTCGCGAACGCGATCTATTCGGCGCCCGTCGACGGCAGCGGCGCGCGGTTTCGCGCGAACGAGCCTCGCGATCAGGCCCGCGCGCTGACCGGGCGCGATGCGGTGACGGTGCGCTGGGCCACCGACGCGCGCTATCTCGCCATCGAAGTCCGCGATCAGTGGGGCTCGATCGACGTGCCGGATGTCGCGAAACAGCTGGCGACCGGCGGCAACCACGTGTCGACAGATGGGGAGGGCGGCATGGGGTTATCGCTCGCTTACGCCTGCTCGAACCAGCTCGTGATCGACTGCGAGCCGAGGGTCAAGACCGAGGTGATCGCCCTGCTCGATGTTCGCTACAAACCGACGGAGTTGGCCCGTACAGCGTCGTTTCATGCGTTCACGCACCCGTGCTAGGGTGCGCCCGTGCAGCCGGACGTCCTCGCTCCATCGGATACTTTCGCACGCCGCCACATTGGACCTCAGAAGACCGAGACCGCCGAGATGCTGGCGCTGCTCGGCTACAAGTCCCTCGACGAGCTCGCAGCGGCGACAGTCCCGCCCGCGATTCGCCTGAAAAAGCCGCTCGCACTCGGTGAGCCGCTCGGCGAGCACGAGCTGATCGAGGAGATGAAGAACCTCGCGGCCGACAACCAGGTCATGCGGTCGTTCATCGGCCAGGGCTATTACGACACGATCGTGCCGCCGGTCATCCTGCGCAACGTGCTCGAGAACCCGGGCTGGTACACGCAGTACACGCCGTACCAGGCGGAGATTTCGCAAGGCCGGCTCGAGGCGCTCATCAACTTCCAGACGATGATCGAGGACCTCACCGCGCTGCCGCTCGCGAATGCATCGCTGCTCGACGAGGGCACCGCGGCCGCCGAAGCGATGCACATGTGCTTCGGCCATGCCGATGGCAAGCGCAGCGTGTTCTGGGTCCACGACTCGACGCACCCGCAAACGATCGCGGTGATGCGCACGCGCGCCGAGCCGACCGGCATCGACCTCCGCGTCGGCACGCTCGCGCAGATCACGGCCGGCCTCGATGCCTCGGTCGCCGGCGTGCTGCTCTCGTATCCGTCGACAGACGGCCAGGTCATCGACCTGCGCGACACGATCGCGAAGGTGAAGGCTGCCGGCGCGTCCGTCGCGTGCGCCACGGACTTGCTGTCGCTCACGCTGCTCACGCCGCCGGGCGAGCTCGGCGCCGACATCGCGATCGGCACCGCGCAGCGCTTTGGCGTACCGATGGGCTTTGGCGGTCCGCACGCCGCGTTCCTCGGCGCGCGCGACGAGTTCCGACGCCAGATTCCAGGTCGCATCATCGGCGTCTCGCGCGATGCGAAGGGCAAGCCTGCGTACCGCCTCGCGCTGCAGACGCGTGAACAGCACATTCGCCGCGAGAAGGCGACGAGCAACATCTGCACCGCGCAGGTGCTGCTCGCCGTGATGTCGTCGATGTACGCCGTCTACCACGGCCCGATCGGCCTCACGCACATCGCGAAGCGCGTGCGCGGGTTCACGGCGGTCGTCGCCGCCGGTCTCACGAAGCTCGGCTACAAGCCGCGCGCCACGACGTACTTCGACACGCTGCGCATCGACCTCGACGCGCACACGCAAGCGAAGGTGCTCGCGCGCGCGCTCGAGCGCGGCCTCAACCTCCGCCGCTACGACGACGGCCTCGGCATCTCGTGCGACGAGACGACGAGCCACGCCGACGTTCACGATCTGCTCGAGGCATTCGCGCCGGGTGAGCTTCCGTTCGAAATCGCCACTCTGATCAACTCGACCGAGGTGC
>DASUFX010000047.1:0-2101 GCA_036274355.1 Kofleriaceae bacterium
GATCTCGAGTTGATCGGCGGCGATCCGTTCTCGATGACGGTGGCGGGGTTACGGATGGCGCGGATCGCGAACGGCGTCGCGCAGCTCCACGGCGAGACCGCTCGCGCGATGTGGAAGGACATCGACGGCGCCGCGCCGATCATCAGCGTCACGAACGGCGTGCACGCGCCGACGTGGCAAGACGCGCGCATTCGCGCCGCGCTCGTGCCCGACAAGTCACGCGAGCAGCAAGACAACGAGCTGTGGGATGCGCACGAGACGATGAAGCAGGAGCTCATCGCCGAGATCGAGCAGCGCACCGGCATCAAGCTCGCGCACCAAGGCCTCTTGATCGGCTTCGCGCGCCGCGCCGCCGCATACAAGCGCGCCGACCTCATCCTCGGCGACGAGAAAGGCCTGCGCCGCCTGTTCGATAGCGGCGTGCAGCTCGTCTACTCGGGCAAAGCACACCCGCGCGATCTCGCAGGCAAGTCGCTCGTCGGCCGCCTCGTCGAAGCGGAGAAGCGCCACCCGGGGCGGATCGTGTTCCTCGAGAACTACGACATGCACCTCGGTGCGCTGCTCACGCGCGGCGCCGACATCTGGCTCAACAACCCGCGCCGTCCACTCGAAGCCTCGGGCACGAGCGGCATGAAGGCCGCGATGAACGGCGTCCCGAACCTCTCGATTCTCGACGGTTGGTGGCCCGAAGGCTGCGAGCACGGCGTTACCGGCTGGAAGATCGGCGACCCCGATCCGAAGGACGATCCGTTCGACGAGAAGGACGAAAAGCGCGTCGATCACCGCGATCGCGAGCTGCTCCACCACGTCCTCGAGCAGGAAGTCATCCCGGCGCATCAGAACCGCGCACGGTGGACGGCGATCATGCGCGCGTCGATCGTGATGTCGCAGTGGCGGTTCTCGTCGGATCGGATGATCGAAGAATACGTGCAGCGCGTGTATCGCAGCTGATGCGATACTGAGCCCATGCGGCTCGTGCTGGTCGTCGGCGTCGTCGTCGTCGTCGTGCTCGCTGCGCACCCCGCGCACGCGACGTACTCGATCGTCGCGACCGACACCGCGACGCGCCAGGTCGGCGGCGCCGTCACGTCGTGCGTCGGCACGCTGTCGGTCAGCATCGTCTACGGCGGTGTGCCGGGCAAAGGCGCCGTCCACGCGCAAGCGCAGCTCGGCGGCCCGGGCAAAAACGCGGCGGTCATGCAGCTCGGCATGGACGTCGACCCCGCCGCGATCATCACGTCGATCACCGCGACGGCGTTCGACGCAAACGCGCAGCGCCGCCAGTACGGCATCGTCGATCTGATGGCGCGCTCGGCGGGCTTCACCGGCACGCAGACGTCGCCGTTCACCGACGATCGGCAGGCCCAAATCGGTACGTACACGTACTCGGTGCAGGGCAACATCCTGACGAGCGCCGCGGTGCTCGATCAGGCAGCGGCGTCGTTCCAGACGCAGGGCTGCGATCTCGCCGACAAGCTGATGCTCGCGCTCGAAGCGGGCGCGCAGAACGGCGAGGGCGACAGCCGCTGCACGGGGAGCGGCATCCCGTCTGATTCGGCATTTCTCGAGGTCGATCGCGAAGGCGAAGCGGCGGGAACGTATCTGCGGCTCGACGTGACGAACACGTCGCCGCAGAGCCCGCTCGTCCTCTTGCGCGCGCAGTACGACGCGTGGCGCGTGACGCACCCGTGCCCGGCACCACCGATGCCCGACGCGGGCGCAGGTGGCGATGGCGGCATCGACGATATGAGCGACGACGGCGGCGGTTGCTGCTCGGGCTCGGGCGATAGCAATTCCTGGCCACTCGTGCTCGTCGTCGGGGTGTTGCGACGACGCTCGCGCGCGCGAACGTGATCAACGCTACGGCTGGTCGCTTATTCCATAAGACCGACGCCACGCCTCATGCGTTTCGTTCGGCGCAAGGAGCTAGTCATGGCGTTCTCAGGAAACGGCATCTATCACATCGTAATCGTGGGTCCGTCGGCATTTCGCGTGGATCTGCGGTCGCAGGAAGCATCGAATCACCACGGCACGGTTCAGATCTATCACCCGAATGACACCGCGTATCAGATGTGGAAGTTCAAGCAGGATCCGGGCGGCA
>DASUFX010000048.1:0-4688 GCA_036274355.1 Kofleriaceae bacterium
CGTGCTCGGCGTCTACTTCGCGAAGACCGACTCGTCGAAACCCGCCGCAGCGGCGAAGATCGACCCGCCCGCACCGGTCGCGAAGATCGCGCCGCCTGCACCGAGCGCTGCGCCGAGTGTCGCGCCGGCCCTGCAACCGAAACAAGAAGCGAAGGCCGAAGAGCCGGCACCTGGCAACGAGACCGAAGCGAAGACGATCGACGTCGCGCCGCTGGTGGTCGAGGCGAAGCCCGAGGTGAAGGCAGAAACGCCAGTCGCTGCCGACACGAAGCCGCCTGCGGAAGCGAAGCCGCCAGAAGCGGTTGCGGAACAACCCAAGCCGGTCGAGCCGCAAGTCGTGATCGAGCCGGGATCGCCGGCGAGCCGCTTCCTCGGCACCGCACCGACGCAGCCCACGGTTCCGACCGTGAGCAAGAAGCTGAAGCCAGCGCCGGCACCGACTGCCGTTTCTGATCTGCCGCCGCCCGCGAAGGTCGCCGAACCCACGCCCGCGGCTCCGGTCGCTGTGAAGCCGGTCGCAAAACCGGTCGCCGCGAAACCGGTAAAGATCGCGAAGAAGACCGACGCGCAACTGCGAGCCGAGAAGCGCGTGGCTGCGACGCGTGCCGCCCAGGCGTCGATTGCTGCGGCGAAGGCGCGCTCGACCAAGAAGGTCGCAGCTGTCGAGGACGACGAAGCCGACGACACCGACGAGGCCGAGGAGCCGGCGAAGAAGCCCGAGCCCAAGCCCGCTGCGAAGCCGGGCGGGAAGGGCGTGCTGCAGATCGCGAGCACGCCTGCGATGGAAGTCTGGGTCGACGGCCGCAACTCGGGTGCACAGACGCCGGTGCGGATCATTCTGCTCACCGGCAAGCACAAGGTCACGCTGTTCGACAAGCAGAACGCGAAGACCAAGACGTTCGAGATCGAGATCCGCCCCGACGAGACGACGAAGGTCACCAAGAACTACGAGTAGCTGCCACGTGGCACGAGCCTGGGGGCGCGTGGCAACGCCGGTAGCTACCAGACGACCTGGGCCTGCAGCTTGAACACGTCGCTATCGGGCATCGTCTCGAGCGGCACCTGACCGGGGCGCAGCCGCACCTTGTCGCCGTACCAGTAGTGCGAATACATGAAGAACAGCTCGCCCCAGGTGTCGAGCGGGAACGTCAGCCGCGGCGATAGCACGCGGAAGCTGTTCTCCGAGTCGTAGACATCGAGGATGACGCGGTCGTAGCGCGCCGATGCGGTGAGCTGCGGAATGATCTTGTAGCTCGGCTCGAGACCCCACTTGAGATAGAGCCTGCGATCGCGATTCGCGAGCGGATCCATCTCGTCGACTTGCGGCGAGCGCACCCACGTCGCCATGCCGAACGCGCGCGCGCCGATGCGGTCGGTGATGTGCGTCTTCACGTCCCCGGCGAGCGTGTACATGTGGCCCGAGCCGTCGTCGCTCGCGTCGAGGCCGAGGAAGTTCTCGGTCAGGCCGCGGCCGCCGGTCGAGTGCATCACCTCGAGCGCGGGCGCGAGGTAGAGCACGTGGTCCATGTTGTAGTAGCCGAACGCGAGGTACGCGGTGCCGCGCTCGTTCGGCAGCTTGTAACGCGCGTCGAGGCCGGTGACCCACATCGTGCCGTCTTTGATCGGCGAGAGCTGGCGTTTGTCACGGGTCCACGTGCGCAGCGTGTACACGCCGAGCTCGAGGCCGGGGACTCCGGGAATCGGATATGCGCCCGCGACGTGCGCGACCGGCGTGAGGCCGAGGTTCTGCTGCAATTGCGCCTGGTGGATGCCGATGCCGGTCTGCACGCGGCCACCGCCCGGCAAGTCGTACGCGACTTTGACGCCGCCCTGATGCGTGCGGCCGTAGACGTAGGTGTCGTACGGCTCGATGTAACCGAAGCGATCCCAGAACACGCCGAGCTGCACGGTGAGCGGTTCGACATCGAGAAACTTCTTCGCGGTGACCGACGCCTGCGCGACGCCGAGCTGGTTCTCGAGCCGCGCCGACGCGTAGTCCGAGTACAGCGACGCGAACAGGCCGAACTCCGCCTTGTAGTTGCCGCGCTTCGCCGAGAAGAACAGCTCGGACCAGTCGGGCTCGTAGAGACGCGTGTACGAGAAGCCGGAGAGGTAATAGTCGTTGTCGACGAGATACGGCTCGCGCGGCGTAGTTTGTGCCGCGAGCGGCATGCGTGCGTAGCCGTGGAGCTCGAAGCGAACGTCACCGACTTCGAGGCCTTTGCCGGTCTGCGCCGGCGCGTCCTTCGTGACGCTGACGGTCTCCTGCGCCGAGAGCGGCTCGATCGCAGCAGTCTGCTTCTTCGCGACGTCGGGCTCTGTCGCCTTCTCCTCCGGAGGTGGCGTCGTGTCCTCCGCGTACGCGGTGGCAGACAGCAACAGAAGTGCAGCGATCGAGTGGCGCATGGTTACCTCGCAGCAGCAGCGAGCCGGTTCTTGCAGGCAGGCAACTCGTCGGCGGTCAAGAAGCCGCTGTCGACGATGAGCGACTTCACGGTGTCCGGCGTGATCACCTCGACGCGCACCGCGGCGACGGGCACCGGCTTGCCGGCGAACTGGATCGACGAGCCCGCCATTGGCGATTCGCCGTCGAACAGCTTCTTCGCAGTCTCGGCCGCGGTCCGCGCGAGCGGCTGGATATCCTTGAGCACCTCGATCGTTTGCTTGCCCTGGCAGACGAAGTTCACGTTCGCCGCGTCGGCATCGGCGCCGGCGATGAAGACGTGCTGGAGGCCGGCCGCGCTAACGGCCTGCACCGCGCCACGCGCCATGCCCGAGTTGTTCGCGAGGATCGCGTCGACGTGGTTGCCGGTGCGGGTCAGCGCATCCTCGACGGTGCGGAGCGCTTGCTCGGGCGACCACGCGCTGTGGTTCTGCTCGAGGACGATCTCGATCTCGCCGCGCGCGATGTACGGCGCGAGCGTGTCTTTGTAGCCGCGCGTGATCTCGGTCGCGACCGAGTGGCCAGCCTGACCGCTCAGGATGACGTACTTGCCCTTGTTGCGGGTCGCCTGCAGCGCGGCCTGCGCCTGCAGCACACCGACGCGGTAGCTGTCGTGCGAGACGTAGTAGTCGAGGTCCGGCGCGATGATCGCACGGTCGTATGCGACGACCTTCGCGCCTCTTTCGTGCGCGAGGCGCACGTAGCTCGATGCGGCTTGCGAATCGGTCGGCTGGATCACGAGCACCTTCGCGCCTTGCGTGAGGACGTCTTCGACCTGCGCGATCTGCTTCGCGTTGTCGTTGTCGGCCGCGAGCGTCACGACGCGGAGGCCGAGCTCCTTCGCGCGCGCTTCGAAGTACTTCACGTCCTTCTGGTAACGTTCCTCCTGGAGCGTCGAGAGCAGAAATGCGACCTGCGGGCCTTCCTGCTTGTTGCAAGCGGGGAGGAGACCCAAACCAATCGTCGCGAGGAGAATGATGGAGAGATTCCGGATCACGAGCGCTTACCTTTCGAGAGAACGTCAACCAGCACGGCAACGATGAGCACCGCACCGGTACAGCACAGCTGCCAATTGGAATCGATACGCAACAGGTTCATGCCGTTGGCGAGCGTCGCGAACACGAGCGTGCCGAGCACGGTGCCGACGACCTGGCCGCGACCGCCGAGCAGCGACGTGCCGCCGACGACGACGGCGGTCACCGCGTCGAGCTCGAGCAAGTTGCCCTGGCTGCCAGGCGTGACGCCGTTGACGCGCGCCGCGAGCAACACGCCCGCGATCGCGGTGAGGACGCCCATGATCACGTAGACGCCGATCGTCGCGCGATGGACGTCGATGCCCGAGAGGCGTGCAGCTTCGGGGTTGCCGCCGATCGCGTAGAGATGGCGGCCGAACCGGGTGCGCTTGGTGACAAAGATACCGAACAGGGCGACTGCGCCAGCGACGAGCACCGGCACCGGCACACCGCGTCCGCCGAACACACCGAGCAAGAGGCCGGCGAGCAGCAGCTGGCCAGCGACGCGCGCGATCACCACGCCCGTCGTCGTCGGCTCGAGGCCGAATTGCTTGCGGCGTTGCGCGTCGCGGAGCGTGAGCGCGATGCCAACGCCGAGCGCGATGAGGATGATGGCCCACGTCGCGGCAACCGGCACGGTGCCGGCGAGCACGGCGAAGTCGTCGCGCATCGGCGACAGTCCTTTCGCGTCGGCGAGCAGGATCGCGCCGCCGCGGTAGTACTTGAAACCGGCGAGCGTGACGATGAACGCTGGAATACCGAGCCAGGTCAGCCAGCCGTGCGCGGCGCCGAGCGCAGCGCCGATCGCGACCGCCGCGGCAACCGCGACAGGAGCGGGCAGGCCGAGCTTGATCTGACACAGCGCTGCGACGACGCCGGTGAGCGCGACGCCCGCGCCGACCGACAGATCGATGCCGCGGATCAGGATGACGAGCGTCATGCCGACCGAGATCACGAGCAGCACCGAGCTCTGCGTGAGCAGCGTGCCGATGTTGCCTTGCGTGAGGAACACGCCGCGCGTCGCCGGCATCAGCGCAAGAGCGCCCCACATGAGTGCGAGCACGCCGGCCATCGTCCATGCGTTCAGATCGATGCGCGGACGCTGCCGATCGACCTCGGGCCTCAACTTACGCGACACGGATCGCCTCCTGCGCAAGCGCGGCGCCGACAGTGCCGACCGCGAGCTGCATGATCGCAAGCTGCGTGATGTGATCACGCTCGAGAGTTCCCGC
>DASUFX010000049.1:0-17104 GCA_036274355.1 Kofleriaceae bacterium
ATGTTCGGGTAGACCTCGCTGTACGTACCTTCCAGGTACGCTTGACCGACGAGACCAGGGCCGCCGTGCCCAGGACCGGTGACGTAGAGCACGTCGAGGTCATGCTTCTTGATCGCGTAGCTCAGGTGCGAATAGATGAACGTCAGGCCTGGCGTCGTCCCCCAGTGACCGAGCAAGCGCGGCTTGATGTGCTCGCGCGCGAGCGGTTTGCGGAGCAGTGGATTGTCGAGCAGGTAGATCTGGCCGACCGACACGTAGTTCGCCGCGCGCCACAAGGCATCGATCTGCGCGAGGTCGCCCTGCAAGCGTTGGCTGGTCTGAGTCGGGGACGCTTCGCGGGCTGTCGGTCGGGTCGTCATTCGATCGCTCCTCGTCACACGGTTGGCACTAGCGACGCCCGCATGCGCGGAGCAAAGAACGCGCCTGCTTGCATCTACGCGTCCGTCGCGCATAGCCGCCGCAGTCGACATTCCGACTACACCGATTCCGCTCGCGCTGATGTTGCTTTGTACAGCGTAGTCATCGTGGCATCGGGGATCGCTCGTCGCGTGCGCTACGCAATGCGCGTGATCGATCGCAGTGCTGCATCACCTCGCGCTCGTCAGACTCACGAGGCACATGCGTTGCAGCGCAGCGCCGCGACGTGGCGCTCCGAAACTACATGGTCGGCTTGCTGCCACTGCTGGCGGCTTCGTGCCTCGTCGGTCCCGACTACGTACGGCCGAAAATCGTCCTGAATGCCAGCTGGAGCGAAGCGCAAGACGCACGGCTGGGCACAGATCCCGTCGACGTCGTGTGGTGGCGATCGTTTAACGATCCGATCCTCGATCAGCTGATCGAGGCGGCGTACCACCAGAACCTGTCGTTGCAGATCGCCGGACTGCGCATCTACGAAGCGCGTGCGCAGCTCGGCGTCGCGATCGGCAGGTGGTGGCCGTCGAATGTCGATCCGATCGCGACCGGCACCGCAGTCGGGCTCAGCGAGCACGGGCCGAACCAAGCGATCGCGGACAAACGCTTCGGTCAGTACCAGGTCGGTTTCGACGCGGTGTGGGAGCTCGACATCTGGGGCAAGTACCGCCACGGCATACGTGCTGCTGATGCAGAGTGGATGGCAACCGTCGCGGATTACGACGATGCGCTCGTCTCACTCAGCGCCGAGGTCGCTCGCACGTACGTGCTGATCCGCATGTTCGAAGTGCTGATCGCGCAGGCGCGCGGGAATGTGGCGATCCAGGAAGAAGGACTGCAGATCGCCGAGGCGCGGTTCAAGAACGGCGCGACGTCCGAGCTCGACGTCACGCAGGCAAGGAACCTGCTGGAGACGACGCGCGCGACGATTCCCGATCTGCAGATGGGCCAGACGCAGGCCGAGAACGCGCTGAGCACGTTGCTCGGTCAACCGACGGGTCACGTACGCGCAGTGCTCGGCAATCCAGCCGACATTCCGCTCCCGCCCGTGAAGGTCGCGGTCAGCGTGCCGGCCGAGATGATGCGGCGCCGGCCCGACATCCGCGCCGCCGAGCTACGTGCGATCGCGCAGTGCAATCGGGTCGGTGTCGCGAAGTCCGAGCTCTATCCGAGCTTCGTACTGTTCGGTTCGGTCGGTACGCAGACCAGCAGCAACGGTGGCATGCCATCGAACAACTCGACGCTGTCGAACCTCTTCGGTCCGGGTAGCCTCGTCTACACCGCGGGCGGCAGCCTGTTCTGGCCGATCCTCCAGTACAAGCGGATCAGGAACAACGTCCGTGTCGAGGACGCGCGCTTTCAGCAGACGCTCGTCGGCTACGTCGACACGGTGCTCAGAGCGGCGCAGGAGGTCGAGGACGGCATGACCGGGTACCTGCGCCAGCAAGAAGCGGCGACGTTCGAACAGAACGCGGTGGCAGCGGCCGAGACCGGCGTGAAGATCGCGCTCATCCAGTACCGCGAAGGCGCGGTCGACTACACGCGTGTGCTCGACACGCAACGCTCGCTGCTCGACTCGCAGCAGCGGCTCGCCAACACCCGTGCAGCTTCGATCACAAATCTGATCGCGCTCTACAAGGCGCTCGGTGGTGGTTGGGAGTCGCGGCAGGGCGATCCGGTCATCAACGACCACAACCGGATCGAGATGGAGTCGCGCACGAGCTGGGGCGGCTATCTCGAAACGCCGCACGAATCGACGACGTTCAAGACGGAGTCGGCACCCAGCCGAAGGTAGGACGACGATGGGCAAGGTTCGCGACACAATGTCCAAGGCGGTGCACAAGCCGTACAGGAAGTGGACGATCGTGGTCGTCGCACTACTGCTCGTCGGCTTCTTCGGCTTCCGCTACTGGAAGGCAAAGCGCTCCGAGTTGCCCAAAGGAATCGCGTCGGGCAACGGCCGCATCGAGAGCCAGCATGTCGACGTGTCGTCGAAGCTGCCGCTCAAGGTGAAGGAGCTGAACGTCCAGGAAGGTGATCTGGTGAAGCCGGGGCAGATCGTGGGGCAGATGGACACGGTCACGCTCGAAGCGGAGCTCGCCGAGGCGAACCAGAAGGTCGCAGCTGCGCGCGAGGCGCTCGCGGTCGCGAAGGCCGGCATCACGCGAAGCAAGAGCCAGATCGAGCTCGCGAAGATCGAGAAGGAGCGCGCCAAGCGGCTCGTCGCCGAGCGCGCCGGCTCGCAGCGCGACTATGACGTCCGTTCCACCGCGCTGAAGACGACGACAGCGGGTCTCGCCGAGTCCACCGCGCAGCTGGCGGTGGCGCAGGAGAACGTCAAGGTCGCCGAAGCGAACGTCGTGACGATCCAGAGCCGCATCGACGACGCGACGCTGCGCTCACCGGTACTCGGTCGCGTGCTGTACCGGCTCGCCGAGCCCGGCGAGGTGCTCGGTCCCGGCGGCAAGGCGCTCACGCTCGTGAATCTCGAGAACATCTACATGGAGATCTTCTTGCCGTCGGCGCAGGCGGGCGCACTCAAGGTCGGCGCGGATGCACGGGTGACGATCGATGCCGCTCCGGGCCGCGTCGCACAGGGAACCGTGAGCTTCGTGTCGCCCGAGGCGCAGTTCACACCGAAGCAAGTCGAGACGAAGAGCGAGCGCGAGAAGCTGATGTTCCGCGTCAAGATCCAGATCCCGCAGGAGCTCGTCACGAGGTACGTCGAGCAGATCAAGACCGGCGTGCGCGGCGTTGGCTACGTGAAGATCAGAGATGACGCGCAGTGGCCCGACTGGCTGCAGAAGAATCTGGTCAAACAGAGCGCGCCGACCGAGCAAGCCCCTCCACCGACCACGTCTCACCGATAGGAGTCTTCGTGGCAACGCCGACTGCCAGCGCTGCGGGTCCGGTCGTCACGATCGAAGACGTCACCCACCTCTACGGAAAGGTCGTCGCGGTCGATCATCTCTCGCTCGAGATTCCGAGCGGGCTGATGGTCGGCATTATCGGTCCAGACGGCGTCGGCAAGTCGACGTTGCTCGGCCTCGTCGCCGGCGCGAAGACACTGCAGAGCGGTCACATCGACGTTCTCGGCGGCGACATCGCATCCGCGCGTCACCGCCGCGAAGCCTGCCCGCGCATCGCGTACATGCCGCAGGGCCTCGGCAAGAACCTCTACATGGAGCTCAGCGTCTACGACAACGTGGACTTCATGGCGCAGCTGTTCGGGCTCTCCGAGTACGAGCGCCAGGTGCGCATCAAGGAGCTGCTCGAGGCGACCGGACTCGCGCCGTTCCATGCCCGTCCCGCCGGCAAGCTGTCGGGCGGCATGAAGCAGAAGGTCAGCCTCTGCGGTGCGCTCGTGCACGATCCGGATCTGTTGATCCTCGACGAGCCGACGACGGGTGTCGATCCACTGTCGCGCCGGCAGTTCTGGACGTTGATCGATTCGATTCGCGCGGGTCGGCCGAGCATGAGCGTCGTGATCTCGACGGCGTACATGGATGAAGCGGAGCAATGGGACTGGATCGTCGCGATGGACGCCGGGAAGGTGCTCGCGACCGGTACCCCGCGTGAGCTGATGCAGCGCACCGGCACGACGAACCTCGAGCAGTGCTTCATCGCGCTTCTGCCCGAAGAGAAGCGAATGGGGCACACCGAGCTCGTGATCCCGCCGTTCGTTCCATCGGGCGAGTACGCGATCGAAGCGCAGGATCTAACGAAACGGTTTGGCGCATTCACCGCCGTCGATCGCGTGACGCTCAAGATCGAGAAAGGCGAGATCTTCGGCTTCCTCGGTTCCAACGGCTCGGGCAAGTCGACAACGATGAAGATGCTGACCGGCCTGTTGCCGCCGAGCGAGGGCACCGCGACGTTGTTCGGTGTCTCGGTCCAGGCCGGAAGTATGGAGGTGCGCAACAACCTCGGGTACATGACCCAAGCATTCTCGCTCTGGGAGGAATTGACGATCCGCCAGAACCTGGCGCTCGACGCACGGCTCTATCATCTGTCCGACGAGAAGGCGAAGGAGCGCATCGAAGAGCTGGTCGATCGCTTCGGGCTGCGCGATCACATCGACGCGCTGGCCGGCGATCTGCCGATGGGGTTGCGCCAGCGGTTGTCGCTTGCGGTCGCCGTGCTCCACGAGCCGAAGCTGCTCATCCTCGACGAGCCGACGTCGGGCGTCGATCCGGTCGCGCGCGACAGCTTCTGGGAGCTGCTGATCGATCTGTCGCGCAACGAAGGTGTGACGATCTTCGTGACTACACACTTCATGAACGAAGGCATGCGGTGCGATCGGATCTCGCTGATGAACGCGGGAAAGGTGCTCGCTGCGGATGCGCCGCAGAAGCTGATCGAGGAGCGAGGCGCGAAGAATCTCGAAGACGCGTTCATCGGCTACATGGAGGATGCGATCGAGGAGACCGGGACGCCCAAGGGAACGACGGAGGTGCCCGGTCCGTCGGAGAGTGCGAAAGGCAAGCGAGCAGTGCTCCCGCTGCAGGTGCGGCGGATGCTCGCGTACTCGCGCAACGAGGCGATCCAGATCCAGCGCGATCCGGTTCGCCTCGCGTTCGCGTTCATCGGGTCGGCGCTGCTGATGCTGGTGTTCGGATTCGGCATCACCACCGACGTCGAGCACATCCGCTTGACGACGCTCGATCACGATCGCACACCGACGAGCCGGGCGTATCTCGAGCAGTTCGAGGCGATCCCACGCTATTTCACTCCGACATCGCCGATCTTCTCCGACGAAGCGGGCCTGAAGCGGCTCAGGTCCGACGAGGCATCGGTGATCGTCGAGGTCCCGCCGCATTTTGGCCGCGACGCACTACGCGGTGCGTCTCCGGACGTGCTCGCGCAGGTCGACGGCGCGATGCCGTTTCGCGCCGAGACCATCTCGCAGTACGTGCAAGGCGTCCATGACAAGGCGTTGCAGGATCCCGCCACCGGTCTCGACGTCGGCCCGAAGAAATATCAGGCATCGATTCAAGAGCGCTACATGTACAACCCGACGTTCGAGAGCATCTACACGATCGTGCCGAGTGTGCCGGCGCTGCTCTTGATCCTGATCCCCGCGATCTTGATGACGGTCAGCATCGTGCGCGAGAAGGAGCTCGGCTCGATCATCAACTTCTACGTCACGCCGACGGGCCGGCTCGAGTATCTGCTCGGCAAGCAGCTGCCCTACGTCGCGATCGGAATGATCAACTTCTTCATCCTCGCGTTGATCGCGTCGATCGTGTTCGGCGTGCCAGTCAAGGGCAGCTTCCTGGTGCTCACGCTGTGCACGCTGCTCTACGTGATCGTGACGACTGGCATCGGCATGGTGACGTCGACGTTCACGAAGACACAGGTTGCCGCCGTGTTCATCACCGCGATCCTGACGATCCAGCCAACCGTCCAGTTTGCCGGGCTTCTGCAGCCGGTGTCGACGCTCGAAGGCAGCGCGAAGGCGATCGGCTCCGTCTGGCCGACGACGTACTACATGCACTCGAGCGTCGGCGCCTATACGAAGGGCCTTGCGCCAGGCCTGATGACGCACGACCTGCTCATCCTCGGGATCGCCATCCCGATCCTGCTGGTCATCAGCATGATCGGCCTCAAGAAGCAGAGCAAATAACGTGGCCTCGGGCGCGAACATCTGGAACCTCGGACTGAAGGAGCTGCGCAGCCTCTTGAGCGACGCGGTACTCATGCTGTTCGTCGTCTACGCGTTCACGTGGACCGTGTATTCGCAGGCCACCGGCACGTCGAACGAGGTGAACAACGCATCGATCGCGTTTGCCGACGAGGACGGCTCGGCGCTGTCGAAGGAGCTGTTCAACGCGTTTTATCCGCCGCGGTTCCAGCGGCCGATTCCGATCGAGCCGTATCAGGTCGAGGACGCGATGGATCGCGGCCGATTCATGTTCGTCGTCACGATTCCACCGCAGTTCGAGAGCGACCTGCGTGCGGGCCGCCATCCCGCGATCCAGGTCAGCATCGATGCGACCGCGATGCAGCAAGCAGGCATCGGCTCGGGCTACATCAAGAAGATCGTCAACCAACGGGTCGCATCGTTCATGCACCGCGAAGACCCGACCGTGGAGGCGCCCGTCGAGCTCGTCGTTCGCAAGATGTTCAATCCAAACGGTGTCTCGGCGTGGTTCACGAGCGTGGTGGCGATCATCAATCAGCTCACGCTGCTGACGATCGTGCTCACCGGCGCCGCGGTGATTCGCGAGCGCGAGCACGGCACGCTCGAGCACCTGCTGGTGATGCCGATCACCGCGTTCGAGATCGCGATGGCGAAGGTGTGGGCCAACGGCCTCGTGATCCTGATCGCGACCGGCGTGTCCCTGTTGCTCGTCGTCCAGATGGTGCTGAAGGTGCCGTTTGCCGGCTCGCACCTGCTGTGGTTCGTCGGCGTGTTGCTCTATCTGTTCTTCGCGACCGCGCTCGGCATGTTCCTCGGCACGATCTCGCGATCGATGGCGCAGTTCGCGCTGTTGATCGTGCTCGTCGTCGTCGTGCTCCAGATGCTGTCTGGCGGATCGACTCCGGTCGAGAGTCAGCCAGGCTGGCTGCAGAAGCTCACGTACTTACTCCCGACGCGGCACTTCGTCAGCTTCTCCCAAGTGATCATCTACCGCGGTGGCGGCCTCGGGGCCGTATGGAAGCAGTTCACGGTCGTCGGTGCGGTTGGCCTTGCGTTCTTCGTGTACAGCGTGTCGCGGTTCCGCCAGTCGATCGCGGTGACGAAATAGGAAGGCTGTGATTTGCTCATGCCCATGTCGACCCTGACGAGCTCTCCCGCTTGGAAAGCACTTGTCGAGCACAAGGGCGCGATCGCGAGCGCGCATCTACGTGACCTGTTTGCGACGGACCCGCGCAGGTTCAAGAAGATGTCGAAAGAGGCCTGCGGCATCTTCGTCGACATCTCGAAGCACCGCGCGACCGAGGAGACGTTGCGCCTGTTGCTCGCACTTGCGAAGCAGCAGGACGTTGAAGGCTGGCGCGACAAGATGTTTGCCGGCGCGAAGATCAACGGAACCGAGGGCAGGGCGGTGCTGCACACCGCGTTGCGCAACCGCAGCAATCGGCCGGTGCTCGTCGACGGCAAAGACGTGATGCCCGACATCAATCGCGTGCTCGGCGCGATGCGCTCGTTCACCGAGCGGGTGCGGAGCGGCGCGTGGAAGGGGCACACCGGCAAGACGATCACGGACATCGTCAACATCGGCATCGGCGGTTCGGATCTCGGCCCGGTGATGGTGACCGAAGCGCTGCGGCCGTACTGGAAGCCCGATCTGCGCGTGCACTTCGTGTCGAACGTCGACGGCACGCATATCGCCGAGACGCTGCGCCGCGTCGACCCGGAGCGCACGCTGTTCATCATCGCGAGCAAGACGTTCACGACACAGGAGACGCTCGCGAACGCACGTGCCGCGCGTGCGTGGTTGCTCGAGAAGCTCGGTGGCAAGCAAGAGGCGGTCGCGAAGCACTTCGTCGCGCTATCGACGAACGCGAAAGAAGTGTCGGCGTTCGGCATCGACACCGCGAACATGTTCGAGTTCTGGGACTGGGTCGGTGGCCGTTACTCGCTGTGGAGTGCGATCGGGCTCTCGATCGCGTGCGTGATCGGGATGGACCGCTTCGAGGAGCTGCTCACCGGCGCGCACGAGATGGACGAGCACTTCCGCACCGCGCCGCTCGCCGAGAATCTTCCGGTGCTGCTCGCGATGCTCGGCGTCTGGTACGCGAGCTTCTGGGGCGCGGAAACCCACGCGATCCTGCCCTACGATCAATACCTGCATCGCTTCGCCGCCTACTTCCAGCAAGGCGACATGGAGTCGAACGGCAAGGGCGTCGATCGCCACGGCAATCGGATCACCGACTACATGACGGGACCGATCGTGTGGGGCGAGCCCGGCACGAATGGCCAGCACGCGTTCTATCAATTGATTCATCAAGGCACGCGGCTCGTGCCGTGCGACTTCATCGCGCCGATCGAGACGCACAACCCGGTCGGCAATCAGCACGCGATCTTACTCGCAAACTTCTTCGCGCAGACCGAAGCACTGATGAAGGGCAAGACCGCCGACGAAGCGCGCGCCGAGCTGGTCGCGCAAAAGCTGCCGCTCGACCGCGTCGAGCAGCTCGTGCCGCACAAGACGTTTCCGGGGAACCGGCCGACCACGTCGATCCTCGTGCAGAAGATCACACCGAAGACGCTCGGTGCGCTCATCGCGATGTACGAGCACAAGATCTTCGTGCAGGGAATCGTGTGGGACATCTACAGCTTCGACCAATGGGGCGTCGAGCTGGGCAAGCAACTGGCCACGAGGATCCTGCCGGAGCTCGAGGCGGCAGGTGACGTGACGACCCATGACAGCTCCACGAACGGGCTGATCAATTTGTTCAAGCAGCGCCGCGGTTAACGCGTTCGCGAAAATCGCAGGGACACTTTGGCCGGGCGGCGGTGTTACACCGTCGTCCGCTAGCTACCGTGCCTGTCGATTCGCAGAGTTACTACACCACCTACGGCCCGATGGTGCTCCGGCGTTGCCGGAAGCTCCTCGGGGACGAGCACGCTGCACGTGATGCCATGCACGACGTCTTCATCCAGGTCTTGAGTCGTTCCGAGGAGCTTGTCGACCAGGCGCCCTCGTCGCTGCTCTTCAGGATCGCGACGAATGTCTGCCTCAACCGCATCCGCTCGCGCAAACGTCGTCCCGAGGATGGCGATCCGGACCTGCTCGCAGAGATCGCGACGCAGACCGACCCAGCCGCGCGAACGGCGGCCCGCTCGGCGCTCGACGCGCTGTTTCGCCAAGAACCCGACGACACCGCGCTCATCGCGGTGCTTCACCTCCACGACAACATGACGCTCGAGGAGGTCGCGGCAGAGGTCGGCATGTCCGTATCGGGCGTGCGCAAACGCCTCGCAAAGCTCCGCACGAAACTCCACAGCTTGGAGGTCCAATGAGTGCTCTTCCCGATTGGCTCGTCGAACGAGCCGCCCTCGACGAGGTCCCGGCCGCGAGTCGCGACCGCCTCGAGCGCGCGGATCAACGCGAGCTCCAACAACGCATCGCCGGACTGCGCGCCGAGAACGAGGCCGAGATGGCCGCGTATCCCGCTGCTCAGGCCATTCTCCTCATCGAGAGCCGCGCTGCTGATGAATCGAAGCGGCGCGCTGCACGTCGACGCCAGGTGCAACTGCGCTGGGTCGGCATCCTCGGTACCGCGATGGCCGCGGCGGCAGTCTTGCTGGTGCTCGGCAAACACGACGTCAGCCATCCACCGACCGAGGCGCCGGTCGCGGCACCAGAGGGCGACCCGATCGATATCACGCGCGCGAAAGGCCCGACGCGGTTGCTCGCGTTCCGCCAGGTCGGTGACCGCGCCGAACAGCTCGTCCAAGACTCGGTGGTGCGCGCGGGTGATCTGATCCAGCTGAGCTACAACGCGGGTGGCAAACCCTACGGTGTGATCGCGTCGATCGACGGCGCGGGCGTCGTGACGCTGCACTTCCCTGCGAGCGAGGATGCGCGGCCGGAGGGCACCGCGTTGGCGAAGCGGCCAACAGCGCTGCCGAACGCCTACGTACTCGACGATGCGCCCCGCTTCGAGCGCTTCTTCTTCATCACCGATGATTCACCCATCGACGTGTCCGATACCCTCGCCGCGCTGCGCACGTTCGCCGCACGCACCGACAGCGCCACCGCAAAACCCGACTTGCCGCCGGGCCGAGGCGGATGGGCTTTGCGCTTGCGTAAACCCGATCATTCGTCGCCCACTCGTGAGGAACGCCATGACTAGCCGCCTGTTCATCGTCTGCTCTGCTGCGCTCGTGGCCGTGCTGGCGGGCGTCTCCCCCAGCTACGCGAAGGACACGGTCGAGCCGCGACTGCGCCGTTATGCGCTCGTGATCGGCAGCAACACCGGCGGCGGCGAGGGGCGCGATAAGCTGCGCTACGCCGACCACGACGCCGACACGGTCGCTGACGTTCTGAAGCAGCTCGGCGGCGTGAACAACGGCGACCTCGCACAGCTCAGCGAGCCAAACCGCGACGCGCTCGATCGCGAGCTCGACACGCTCTCGAAGCGCGTGCGCGATGAACGCAAGCGCGGCCAGCGCGTCGAGCTCGTCGTCTATTACTCGGGCCACTCCGACGAGACCGGGCTATTGATCGGCGGCGCGCGGTACGACTACGCGCGGTTGCGCGATCGCATTCGCGCAGTCCCCGCCGACGTCAAGATCGCGATCGTCGATAGCTGCGCATCGGGCAGCTTCACGCGCGCGAAGGGTGGCACGAAGGTCCCGGCGTTCCTCCACGACACGTCGAACCAGGTCGAGGGATTCGCGTTCTTGTCGTCGAGCTCGGAGAACGAGGACGCGCAGGAGTCTGATCGGATCAAGGCGTCGTTCTTCACGTACTTCCTCGTCAGCGGGCTACGCGGCGCCGCCGATCGCAACCGCGACGGTGTGATCACGCTGAGCGAGGCGTACCAGTTCTCCTACGAGCACACGCTCGGCCGCACGCAGAACACGAGCCACGGCCCCCAGCACCCCGCCTACGACATGCACCTGTCGGGGACCGGCGACGTCGTGATCACGGATCTGCGCACGTCGGACTCGGCGCTCGTGCTGCCCGCCGATCTCAAGGGCCACGTCACGATCGTCGACGAGAACGGCCGCGTCACCCTCGAGCTGACGAAGGACGCCGGCGAGCCGCTCAGCCTCGCGCTGCCGAAGGACAGCTACACGGTCCGCGTCGACAACAGCAACGGCTCGTTCGAGGCGACGATCACGCTCACTGGCACGCGCTCGACCGAGCTCGACAAGGACGCACTGCGCCGCGTCGCGCCCGAGAAGACCGTGGCGCGCGGCCTGTCGATCGACGAGCACGCCGACGATGACGACGACGATGATGACCATCACGATCCGCGGCATCGCAACCTTCCGATCAGCTTCGGCGGCGGTCTGCGTGTCGAGCTGCCATCCACGCATCAGGACTTCGACGCGCTCCTCTCGATCGGTGGCACCTCGCGCGAAGTTCACGGCCATCCGGTGATCGGCGTCGCGGAAAGCGGCGATCTCTCGATCGGCATGACGCTCGGCGACAACGTGCACTTCGCGTACGACATGAGCCTCGCGGTCGGGCCCGGCGTCTTCATCGGTGACAACCTGCAGATCGGCACGACCGTCGGCTTCGGCTTCTCCGGCATCACCGGCGGCGTGCTCGACTTCGCGTGGAAGATTCCGACCGAAGCGTTTGTCGTGCTCGAGCTGTCGAAGGACGTGCGCCCGATGGCGTACTTCCGCCAGAACTATCTATTCAGCTCGGAGGCGCGGCAGAACGGCTCGAAGATGGCACGCTGGGGCGACGAGTCAGAGGTGGGCGCGGGCCTGCACTTCTCGGGCGCGCTCGACGGCTTCCTCTATGGCAGCGTGCGCGAGATGGCGAACGAGCGCTACTGGGGCCTCGGCATGGGCGCGATTCTGTAACGGTCACGGAGAGGCAAGTGCGGCGAGCTCGGTGAGTAAAGGCGTCACCTTGCGCTCGTAGAACTTGTTACCGGCGACGGCAGCTTCGAGCTCACGCTTCGCCGTCGCGATGGCAGCCGCCCGGCGCTTCTCGGCATCGGCGCCGTGCGCGTTCTTCAAGCTGCGCGCCTCGATGGTTGCAATCTCGCCGACGTAGAGGTGTGCAGCCGGCGCGTCGTGCACCATCTCGACCGCTTGCGACGCGGCGGCCTTCGCGCGCGTGAGTGTCGCCGATGCATCCTGACCTTGCGAAACGAGCCATGCGGCGCGCCAGCGCGCGAGTCCGATGCGCGCGTCGATGACAAAGCCGGTCATCGCGTCCAGCTGTTCGGCCTTCTTCATGGCGGTGTCGGCGGCAGCGAATGCGTCGGCGGGTGACGCCTTCTGTGATATCGCCCAGCGTGCTGCGAGCACGTGGCCGTCGGCGCGATACGCGATGATGTCCGGGTCGGGCGTCCCCGAGCGCTCGAGATCGGCGTCGATCGCGGTTTCGAGCTTCGCCAACGCGGGGGCGGGATCCTTGCCGTTCTCGACGAGGTATTCTGCTTCGATCAGCCGCAACCCCGCCATGTTGAAGTACGAGAACCGCTCGGCAGGGTTCGCGGCGAGCGCGCGCTCGAGGTAGCTGTTGCCTTCCTCGATCACTGGGCGCGGATCGCGGCCGATGCGTGCGAGATACGTCGCGCGATCGATGGTGAGGTAGCCGATGTTGTTGAGCACCTTCGAGTCAGTGCCACCGAGCGCGAGCACGCGGTCATAGGCTTCTTTCGCGCGCATGATGTCGGCTTCGCCCTCGACTTGGCCGTGCTCGAACCGGTAGTACGCGCGCGTATGAAACGCGAGGCCGATGTTGTTCAGGGCCGTCGCGTTCTTCGGATTGATCGCGAGCGATGCCTCGAACGCGTCGATGGCATGACCGAGCGAGGCCTGTGGATCGATGCCGTGCTCGGCCTCGTAGTCAGCGCGCGCATGCCACACGGTGCCAAGGTCGGTCTTCAGCGTGCTCGACTGCCTGGACGTTGCGATGCCACGTTCCGCGTACGCCACCGCTTCGTCGAGGATCGGTCGCGGATCGTGACCGGCTTCGCGCTCGCGCTCGGCGCGTTGTTGCAAGATGAACGCGAGGTCGGAATACGCATCGGCGTAGCTCGGATCGAGCTCCGTCACCTTGTGGAGCGCGGCGATTGCCTGGTCGGTGCTCTGCTCGGGATGCTCGCGGGCGTCGGCCTGGGCTTGCGAGAGCGCGGCGTACAACACGGAGCGCACGTAGTACGCCTCGGCGGACCTCGGATCTTTCGCGAGTGCGGCCTCGATCAGCGGCAGCGCGCGCTTCATCGCTTCATCGGGACGCGTGCCGCGCCGGCTGGCAAGGAAGTCCGCGGCGTCGGCAATGATGTACGCCTCGCGGAGCATCACCGTCACGGCATCGGGATCGGCACGGCGCGCGCGTTCACAGGGCTCGACCGCTTCGTCGACCATGTCCTGGTCGAGCTGGCGCTGCGCGATTGCGAGGCTCACCTTCTTGCCGCGCCGCTTGCACTCGGCATCGAGCAGCTGTGCGTCACTTGGCGCTGCGGCCAGCGCTTGCGCGTACTCTTCGCCGGCACGCTCGAGGTCGGCGGCGGCTTCCGCATAGTTTCCCGTGTGACTCGTCTCGCTCGACCGCGCGGTGAACGCGTCTCCCGCGAGCTTGTGCGCTTCGTAGAGCCACGGCGCGGCTTGCGACGCAGCGGCCGCCTTTGTGAGCGCCGTCGCGAAGTCACCTTCGTAAAACGCGACGAGAGCCTCGGCGTATGCAGGTGCTTCGGGCGCGGAGTCACCGACCGCACGTAGATACGCGAGTGCCGGATCGCGCAGCGTCTTCTTTAGCTCGGCGCGCTTTGCGTCGCGCACGGCGCTGTCGCGAACGCGCTCGGCGTCGTACACACCTTCCTGATACAGCGCTGCGAGCGTGAGCCCGAGCGCGTAACGCGCTTCTGGCGGGTCGTAGCCGGCGGCGAGCGCCGCGTCGAGGTGTGGCTTCGCCTGCTTGTAGTCATGCAAGGAGAGATGGCCGCGGCCGACCGCGTACTCGGCGGGACCCGTCGCGATGTCGCCCAGCTCGCGTGCTTCCGCTTGGATCGCAGTCATTCGATCGAGAACGTGTTTACGCTCGGGCCGCGTATCGTGAAGCGGCGCCGCATAGGCTTGCCGCATGAACGTTTCGAGCCGCGCGACCTCCTGGCCGAACCGTTGCGCGATCTGCACGCGCTTCTCGGCGAGCCGGCGTTGGTGCGCGGCATTGAGCACCAGCGCGACGACCGCGACGATCGCGATCGCCGCCACCGCGAGCGCGATGGTGAGCCCCCACGAGCGTCGCAGCCGCTTGCTCGCGCGGTACATCAGGCTGCGCCGCCGCGCGGCGATCGGTTCGCCCGCGATGTAGCGCCGGATGTCATTGCCGAGCTCGGCTGCGGTCGCGTAGCGCCGCTCCGGCTTCTGCTCGAGGCACTTCATCACGATCGTCGCGAGCTCGCTTGGAATCTGCGGCGCGACTCGGCGGATCGACGGCACCTCCTCGGTGACAAGCGACTTGAATGCTTCGGGCGTCGTGCCTTGGTTCGGTGGGCGGCCGGTCAAGAGCGCGTAGAACGTCGCGCCGAGACCCCAGACGTCCGTGCGTTTATCGGCGCGTTCGCCGCGCGCCTGTTCGGGCGCCATGTATGCGGGCGTGCCTGCGACTTCTCCGGCAAGTGTCGCGTCGGCGTCGACTTCGCGTGCGAGCCCGAAGTCGAGCACGAACGGTTGCCACTTACCGCTGTCGGTGCGCTCTACCATGATGTTCGCGCGCTTGAGGTCGCGATGGATCAGACCACCTTGATGCGCGGCGTGGACGGCGTCGGCCACCTTGCGCATCGTGTGGACCTTGTCCTCCGTCGTCATCTTTTCGCCGGCGTGACCGAGCGTGACGCCGTCGATGAACTGCATCGCGATGTACGGGATGCCTTGCGCAGTGCCGACCTCGTAGACCTTGCAGACGTGCTCGTGCTCGACACGCGCTTGCGCACGCGCCTCGGCAATGAACCGTCGCGCGCGCTCGGGCTCGGACCGCGTGAGGAACTTGAGTGCGACGAAGCGGCGGAGCTGGGGATCGCGGGCCTTGTACACCGTGCCCATGCCGCCGCGGCCGATGTAGCTGATGAGCTCGTAACGATCCCAGTTCGCGATCGGGAACCCGACCGGTGTCGGTCGCCGCGGCGCATCGGGGATGCCGTCGCCGGTTTGTGTGCTCAGCGTCGCGTGCGGCAACTCCGGGTCGGCGCCGAAGAACGATTCGCGCGGCGTCGTGACCTCGTCGATGCTCTGCGATGGCTGCGACGGCTGCGACGGTCGCTCGCGAACCGTCTCGTCGACCTCCGAGCTCGCGTTGCCTTCCCGATCCGCCGACATCAGGCCAACGAGCAGGATCTCACCCGACGGAAATCGGGTCAACGGGCGTCGACGACCCGGATCCCTCGGGAATCAGGGACTCCCGGACAACCAGACCGTCAGTTCGCGTTGAAGTACGCGGCAACGTGGACGCCGGTCGGCGGATCGCATTTCGTCCAGATGCCGAGAATCTTCTTGCAGACGACGTCGATCTTGCCGGTGAACAGCGCGCCGCCCTGCACCGCGGTCATCGCCGCGCTCGGGTTCGTCGCCGCGCTGTAGTCGTAGGTGACCGACGAGGCGCTCGGATACGTGCGCTCGTTGACGAGCGTGCCGGTGGCTTTGTTGCCGCTCAGCGAGAGCTGATACAGCGCATCGCGCTGCGCGACGCCGGTCAGGCCTTGGCCATCGACGATCGCAACCGGCTGGCTCGGCGTGTAGAGCTCGACCACATCGACGCGCGGGTTCTCCCACGGCTTCGAGTTGTTGCGGCCACCGATGATCGCGATCACGCGGTTCTCGTTGCCCGCGTACGGGATCGCAATGACCGCATCGAGCGCGGCCTGCGTGGTCAGCGCGTCATCCGCGAGCCGAATCTCGGGCAACGTCGCAGCGCCGTACGTCGGGCTGAGCGTGCTCGGCTTCGCGTTCGCGCGGCGCAGTGCGAGCGGGCCGAAGCCCTGCGAGGTCGGCGATAGTGGAGACACGTAGAAGTAGAGAAGTCCCGAGGTGACCTCGGACTCGTCCGCCTTCGTGTCGCCTCCGCTGGTGCTGGTGTACTGGTCAGCGTCGTCCGTTGCTTCCGCACAACCAGCAACGCCGACCACGACGCAAACGAACAAGGAGCAGTAACGCATGGCGCCTCATACCTAGCGATGCAGGGAGAGGTCCAAACATGAATTTCAACGGATGCTCACAGGAGGTGACACCGTGACGTCGCGTACGTATGTTGCAACCGCTCTACGCAGACTCTGCGCGAGCAAGGTAAATAAGCGCCGTGCGCGAGGATTCCAAGCTGCTCAAGGCCGTCTCGGCTCTGACCTCGCACGTCGATGGAATCGACTGGGATGCAGCTGCGGTGCAGGCGGATGTCGATCGGATGCTCGAGGTCGTCAAGCAGGCGTCGGCATCGGCGCGTGCAGAAGCGCTCGCGGTTCTGGTCGAGCGGTTGCGGCGCGCGCGGCTCGACGATGCTGACGGCGTCGCGCACGCCGCGATCAGTGCGGGCACGCTCGTCGAGTATGGTGCGCCTGCCGAGCCACTCGCGAACGTGCTGCTCGACAAGCTGCCGGCCGTGCTCGCAGCGGCGCGTCGCTACGCCGACGCATGCCTCGCCGACCTGCCGCCGCTCGGTGACAACGAAGAAGACGACCCGGCGAGCGCACTCGTGGTGATCGATGGGCGCGGCATCACGCTCGATGTATTTCGTTCGCACCTCGACGCGGATCGAGCGGGTGCAGGCGCCCTACATGGCTTGAATCAGTGGGCGCTGGCCGCGATCGCCAGCCTGACGCGCTCGCGTGCCGCACTCGTTCGCGCGTGTGCCAACGATGAGCTACGCAGGCTCGCCCGCGCGATGGCGGACTCGGACGCAATGTGGCTCGACACACTCTTCGGCGTCGAGCTCGACGCGCGCTGGCTCGTGCTCTGCCCACTCGTCGAGCGCGGCTTTCGGATCAGCGTCGACGGCATCGCATCGAACTTCGAGCTCCACACGCTGGTCGCCGACACCCTCATCGCGCAAGG
>DASUFX010000050.1:0-4677 GCA_036274355.1 Kofleriaceae bacterium
CCGGTTCGCGATCGTGGTTTCGCTGACCTTGACGTCAGGCCACGCAGCGCGGCCGGCGGCGGCGATGCGCGAGGCTGCAGCGGCTACGTCCGGCGACACGGCCACCATCCTAGTATCCAGGCGGGTCGCATGCCACCGCCGAGTATCCCGGGGTTCCGGGGGGCTGGCCCCCGGATGTGGGGTGGTAGAATGGGCCAACATGGCGTATCGGCTGTTGGCTGTTGACCTCGATGGCACGCTCCTGACGAGCGACAAACGGGTCGACGAGCGTGACGCCGCCGCCATCCACGAGCTGCGCCGCGGCGGCGTAACCGTCACGATCAACACGGGTCGGCTCCACTCGGGCTCGATCGAGGCTGCACGAGTGTGCGGGATTGTCGGGCCCATCGCGTGCGTGGAGGGCAGCCACGTGGTCGAGGCCGAGTCCGAGCGCACGCTGGTCCGCCACCCGATGACCCCGGCCGTCACGCACCTGTTGCGCGAGGCGTTCCGCGGCCTGGCGACGTTCGTGTTCGAGCACGACGGCATCCACCACGACCAGGACGGCGAGGCATACGCGCACTACGTCGCGACGTGGTCGCCGAAGCTGCGGCTGGTCGAGGAAGCGCTCGACGAGCACGTATGGGCGAACGACCCGCTCGCCGCGGTCGCGATCGGCGATGCGCAGACCGTCGGTGCCGCGCACGCCGTACTGCGCGCGCATGCCGCCGACGTGTTCTCGGTCAGCTTCCCGATCTGGCAGTACCCGGGCAAGCACGCGATCCTCGTGCGCGCCGCCGGCCCGAACAAGGGCACCGCGCTCCGCGAGCTGTGCGCGTCGATCGGCTGCACTGTCGACGAAGCGGTGGTCGTCGGCGATTGGTACAACGACGTGCCGATGTTCGAGGTTGCCGGCCGCTCGTTCGTGATGGGCGGTACGCCCGACGACGTGCGAACGAAGGCGACCGACGTGCTCGAGCGCGAGACGGGTGGCGGGGGCGGCATCGCCGAGGCGATCCGTCGGGCGTGGGGCTGACGCTCGCGTGGCGGACACGCGTGGCCGCCGCCGTCGTCGTCGCACGAGTGGCGAGAATGCGTTCACGTTTGCCCGCCAGCTGACGCTCACGCCGATTGCTCCCGGTGATGCGCGCACCGCCGCGGGCGACCTGATCGAGCCGGCGTGGGATGGCCATCGCGTGCTCGCGACGCGCGTCGGCGATGACGTGCGGATCGCGGCGCTCGACTTTCGCGACTGGACGCAGACGTTTCCGGCCGCCGCACGCGCGCTCGGCAAGCTCGCCGCGAGCAAGGTCGCGATCGACGGCGTCGTGTGCGTGCTCGATCCGCGCGGTGCGCCGTCGTTCGAGCAGCTGCGCGTTGCGGTCGCCAAGGGCGCGGCCGTCACCGACGCGGTCGTGATCTGCTGGGACCTGCTCTGGCACGACGACGAGGACCTACGCACCAAGCCGCTCGAGCAGCGGCGCAAGCGGCTCGAGCTCCTGCTCCACGACGCGCCGAAGTCGCTCATGCCGTCGCAAGCGCTGGAGGGCACGCTCGCGCGCGTGCTCGAGGCAGCGGCGCCACTCGGTCTACGCGGCGTGGTCGCGCGTGCGCATGGCGGCGAGTACACCGCGCCGTGGTGCGCGTACTCGACGAGCGCGACTGCGATCGACTGGCGGCGCAGTCTGTCGCCGCCGCCGCCGCTCTCGAACGCCGACAAGGTGCTCTATCCGCGCGACGGCATCTGCAAGCGCGACATCGTCGGCTACTACCGCGATGTCGCGCCGCTGCTGCTGCCGCATCTCATCGATCGCCCGGTCGTCGTCCAGCGCTGGCCCGACGGCATCGACGAGTTCGACTGGTATCAGCATCGCGTGCCGCCGCGCGCGCCCGACTATCTGCGCGCGGCGTGGGTCGACGGCGTGCGCCGCATCGTGATCGAGAACGAAGACGCATTGCTGTGGATGGTGAACCAGGCGGGCCTCACCTATCACGGCTTCGCGAGCCGGCTGTCGTCGATCGCCGAGCCCGATTACGCGGTCATCGATCTCGATCCGGGTGACAAGACGACCTGGCCGGACGTCGTCGAGATCGCGCTCGCGGTGCGTCGTGTGCTCGAGCTACTCGAATTGCCGAACGTGCTGAAGACGAGCGGCCAGCGCGGCCTCCACATCCTCATTCCGCTCGCACCCGGTCAGACGTTCGCCCAAGCCGAGGAGCTCGGCCGTGGCGTCGCGTCGCTGATGCTGCGTCTGCTCCCCGACAAGTGCACCGTCGAGAACGAGAAAGAGAAGCGCGGCGGTCGGTTGCTCGTCGATCACAAGCAATTCATGGCGAAGACGCTCGTCGTGCCGTACTCGCTGCGCGCGGTCGATCGCGCCACGGCGTCGACGCCACTCGCTTGGGACGACCTGACGCCGGCGCTCGACGTCCGCTCGTTCACACTGCGCACGCTGCGCGCCCGCCTCGACAAGCACGGCGACCTCGCAGCGCCGCTCTTGCGCGCCGGTAGCCAGCTCGCGCCCGCACTCGCGCAGCTGCGCCGGCAGTGACTAGCGCGCGCAGCCGGCCATGCCGGGGCACGCGAAATCGAAGTTGCCCTCGATGTTCACGCGCTTCTTGCTCATGCCGACCTTCGCGCTGATCTTGATCGAGCCGACGATGTGCTTGTTGTCGAACGCGTCGACCACGACGGTGCCCTTGAAATCGGAGAGCTGGTCACCAGCGCGGCCGAGCAGCACGACCTCGCTGTTCTTGCCCTCGACGTCGTAGGTCTTGAGGCCGTACGGCACGTCGGCGTGCGGCGCCGACACGATCGATACGCGCATGTCCTTACCGCTGCAGTTCACGGTCAGCGCCGGCAGCGGCGTGGCGCCGCGTTCGTCCTCGGACTGCCAGTACTTGCTTCGTGCCGACTTCTGGTCGCCCGGGATGGTCTCCTCGCCGGTGAAGCCGCCGGTCGCTTTCAGCGTGCAGCTGCCGAAGTCGGCCGGGCCGATCTTTTTGCGCGGGGCAGGCGGCTCGGCCGGTTTCTCAGGCGGCGGGGGCGGAGGCTCATGCTTGCTACAGGCGCACAGAGCTAGCAGCGTGACGACAAACAACCGCATGTGCCGACTATACTCGCGACGTGACTGTTAGCGATTTGCTCGATGTGCTGTTCCGGTGGACGCACCTGATCGCCGGAATCATGTGGATCGGCAACTCCATGTTGTTCAACTGGCTCGATCGCAACCTGGAGAAGCAAGCGAATCTATCGCGCCTCTCGCAGGGCAAGATCTTCATGCTCCACTCGGGGGCGTTTTACGACGTCGAGAAGAAGCTGCTCGAGCCCGGCGAGATGCCGGAGACGCTGCACTGGTTCAAGTGGCAAAACTTCACGACGTGGGCGAGCGGCATCTCGCTGCTCATCGTCATCTACTACATGGGCAAGGTCCCGCTCGTCGATCCATCGATCAAGGACATTTCGAACGGCGTCGCGGTCACACTCAGCGTGTGCGTGCTGTTCACCGCGTGGCTGATCTACGACGGCCTGTGGCGCACGCTCGGCGAGAAGAACCCGCGACTGGCGACCGGCATTTCGATCGCGCTCTTGTTCGGCTCGATCTTCGCGTTCACGCGGATCTTCAGCGGGCCCGCCGCGTACATGCAGACCGGCGTCATGATCGGCACGCTGATGACCGGCAACGTGTGGATGGTCATCGTCCCGTCGCAACACGCACTCGTCGACGCGACGAAGACCGGCAAGGAACAAGACGCGTCGCTGTCGATCCGCGCGAAGCAGCGCAGCATCCACAACAACTACCTCACGTTCCCGCTGCTGTTCATCATGCTGTCGAATCACTTCCCGGCAGCGACGGGGCATCCGCTGAACTGGGCGGTGCTGATCGCGGTGATGATCGGCGGCGCGGGTGTTCGCCACTTCATGAACATCCGCTACCGCGGCGGCGGCAAGCAGCTCACGAAGGCAGCGTGGCTCGCGCCCGCGTTCCTGATGGGCATGATCGGCGTCTCCGGGTTATTCGTGTTCACGCACATCAAAGTGCATACCGGGCCGAAGGTCACCGGGCCCGTGCCGTTCGCGCGTGCCCAGGAGATCATCGTGCAACGCTGCATGCGCTGCCATTCGAGTCATCCAACCGACGAAATCTACAAGGTGGCGCCGAACAACATCATGTTCGACACGCCTGATCAGATTCGCCTCATGAAAGATCGAATCTACGAACGCGCGGTCAACCAGCGCACGATGCCGCTCGTCAACAAGACGAAGATCACGGACATGGAGCGCGCCGAGCTCGGCAAGTGGATCGACGACGGCGCCAAGCTCGAGTAGCGTGGCAGCCACGCACGTCCCTACGTACTTGGACGGCTGATTGCACTTCTTCCCTTCATGGAAATTCTGATGATTTCGCCCGAGGAACCGAAGGAGACGCCGCCCGAGCCCGTGCACGATCCGGATCAGGAGCCCGAGGAGCCGCCGCACAAGCAGCCGCCACCGCCTGAAGTGCCCGAGCGCAAGGAACCACCGGAGCGCGAACCGGTGCGCCGCTACCCGCCGACCCACCCACCCGATCCGCGCGATCCGACACCGCACAAGATCGACGAACCGCCGGAGCCCGGCGCTCCGCCCGAGATCATCGCGTAGCTAACGGGGTCAGGCACTACTGGTTCTGGTTACGCGATTCGCATCTCTCGCGCTGC
>DASUFX010000051.1:0-5095 GCA_036274355.1 Kofleriaceae bacterium
GGCGTACGTCGCCGGTTATCGCGGCCTCGGCCTTGCGTACGCACAGAAAGGCGACAAGGCAGCAGCGACCAAAGCGCTGCGCACGTACTTGAACGCAGTGCCCGGCGCGAAGGATGCCGGGCTCATTCGCAAGCGCATCCAGACGCTCAAGTAGCGGCGACGAAGTCGCGCCGACGTCGACGGAGTCGCGCCGACGTCGACGGGTGCGACTCTCGATGTCCGAAACGCAAACAGCCGACTCGTAATGAGCCGGCTGTTTCTGGTTTCGGATCTGACCCGAGGCCTGAAGCCTGAGGCCCGAAGCCCGTTAGTGTCGGTGGTCGCGAACCTGCGGGCCCGGCGCCGCGCGCACGTCCCAGCGGCCTTCGACCCACACCCAGCGGTTGCCCTGCAGCTGCCAGCTGCCGGTGACCCAAACCTGGTTCGCGCGCTCGCGCTCCCAGTGGCCATCGACCCACGCCCACTGACCGCGCTGCCAATCCCAGCGACCGGCGATCCAGACGTAGCCGGCCTTCGCCTGCACCGTCTCGACGCGGACCGGAGGCGGCGCCGCCGTCGGGTACTGCGAGATCACCACCGTGCCACCACCACCGCCGGTGACGGTCACGCCACCTTGCGCGGTCGCCGTGTTGGTCGGCGGCGGAGCAACGACGACCGGCGGCGGAGCCGTGGTGCCACCGGTGACGACGACGCCACCCTGTGCACTCGCGGTCGGCGGCGGCGTCGGGTTGTTCGAGCCCATCTGCCACGTGCCCTCGACCCACACCCACTGGTTGCCGCGGTTATCCCAGCGGCCTTCGGTCCAGTATTGACCAGCGCGCTCGCGCTCCCAGTGACCACCGACCCACGCCCACTGGCCGTTGCGCCAGTCCCAGCGACCGTGGATCCAGAGGTAGCCCGGACGAACCGTCACGACCTCTTGTTGGGGCGGCGGCGGCTCTTGGTAAACGACCGGCGTCGTCGACTCGACCGCCAGGCTTCCACGGCCGCTCACCAGACATGCGGCCGAAAATTGAAGCCCAAGCGCGAGTACGAGTAGAAGAGTTCGTGAACGTGTCATTTGGTTAGTCTCCCTTGTGCGGATGGGACGGCCAGGTCCCCGGATTTCTTCAACGGCGGAGTATTCCCAAGGCCCCTAGTGGGTGTCAACGCGCGGGGTCCCAAGGCCTTACACATGTGAGTGAGAGGCATCACCCGCGAAGTAGCCGTTAGGGCTCGGACGTACATGCCTGCAATCAGCCAGATAAGGATGCCGCCATGCATCGCTTGGTTGTGGTGATCGCGATCGCGGCTTGTGGCAATCCGAAGGACGCGACGCCAGATGCGTTCGTTCCACCCATCGATGCGCCAGTCGCGCCGGTGTTTCGCAATCCGGTCGACCTGCCCGATGATCAGCTCGCGACCGAGGCGCTGAAGATTCTCGGTGCGAATGTTTCGGGCGCCGCGCAAGCGTGCGAGGGCTGCCACGGCATGACGCGCCAGCGGCTGAGTTACTGGCGCGCGCTCTCCGACACCGCGATGACGAGCTGCTTGACCGATCTGTCGGTCGCGACGCAGGAGTCGGCGCAGAAGATGATCGACTGCACGCGCGCGATGCCCGAGATTCCGGGCTCCGATTTCGCGACGCCGAAGCTCGGCATCTACGCGACCGCCACGCAGCTGCCGTGGTTTGGCTTCGTGTTCTGGCGCGCGTACGGCGACGAGGCACCGACGAAGCTCGCCGAGTTCCAAAAAGCGATCGGCATGCCGAAGGACAACGCGACGACGCCGCTCACGCAGGAGAAGTTCGACATCGTCGCCGAGTGGTTTGCGCGCGGCGTGCCCGCGCTCGACGGGGCGTTGCCGACCGATCCGCCGCCGCAATCGTGCACGCCCGGCATCTCGTCGGAAGTGGCGGCGCACGTCAGCGCGATGGCGACCCAAGGTTGGCGCGCCGTGAACAACAGCACCATGATGGCGATGTTCGACTGCGGCCGCGCGACCGATCCGCGCCAGTGCCTCGCGGACAAGCCACTCGCGACCGCGCAGGCATGGGGCACGGGCTGGGACATCGCCGGCCGCGGCAACGCACGCCTGCTCAACGATGTCACCTACGTGAGCTCGTACTGGACGCGCAGCTCGCCGGACGGTCGCTTCGTCGCGCATGGCGTCGCGAACGTGCAGGGCTCGTACGTGATCGATCTGCAGCGCAACGCGACGGTGTCGATCGCGACGCAATACGATCCGGCGTTCTTCCCCGACAACACGGGCTTCGTGTTCCAGGGCGGCACGCGCAACGTGTGTGCGATCAGCGTGCTGACGTCGAACCCGGACAGCATCGCGATGACCGAGGCCGCGTGCTCGAAGATCTCGTCGATCGGCCTCTACGAGCACGTCGGGCGCGCGCTCGACGGCGGCGACTTCTTCGGCATCGATAGCCAGTTCGTCTCCGACGACGGCGGCAAGTCGCCGACGCGCAGCGATCCCGACGCGGACTTTACGTCGACCGGCTACACCGACTTCACGCCGGCGATCTTCGACGGCACGAAGTACGTCGCGAAGTCGCGCGTGCGCGTGCAGCAGCCGTTCGAGGGCGACTCGGTGCTGTCGCCGTCGGCGAAGCTCGAGATCACGCGCGTCGCCGGCCCCGGTTCGAATCAGATCGGCTACGTGCTGCGCAAGGTCAACGCGACGCCATCGGGCTCGACGTACACGGTCACGACGCCGGAGATCGCGCGCTACTGCATCTCGGGCGGCAAGCCCGGCTTCTCGTACGACGAGCGCTGGATCGCGTTCCATCACTACATCCAGGACGCGGACGCAACCGAGATGGGCTTCTCGGGTCCGAACGATCCGGGCTTCGCCGAGTACAAGACGAAGGGCGCGGCGAACCTCTACCTCATGGATCTCCGCACGGGCACGCCGGTGAGGATCACGAACGTCCAGCCCGGCCAATACGCGCTGTACCCGCACTTCCGTTCGGACGGCTGGATCTACGCGCAGGTCCGCGACACGAACCTAGGCCACGAGTACACGATCGCGACCGACGCAGCACTGGTCGCTGAGTAACCACCTGCGCAATCAGTGCGGGCTACGAGCCTGCATCCACCGATTGCAGATCTGATACCGTGGGGGTTGGGCGGCTCCGGTTGTGCTTCCTTCTATCGTTCGGTAGCGCATCCACTCTCCGCCCACCTTTTCATGGACCGGATCCGCACGCTTCTGTTAGCGCGCACGAACGTCGTCGTGATGGATCCGGATCTGGTCGCGTCCGCGTCGACGCGGCCGTCGCGAGACCAGGATGCCGAGAAGCTCGAAGACGAGCTCGCGCAGCTCGGCTACGTGATGAGCCTCGACCTCGCGACGATGGTGCGGCGCCTGCCCTACCAGACGATGCAGGAGCTGCGGAACTGGATCTACGACACGCTTGCGAAGCAGGTCGGCGCGCATCGCCCGCACGTGCCGCTGTTCCGCAACTTCCCCGACGGCGTGCCCGCGAATACGCAGGCGCTGTACTTGAAGCGGATGTTGAGCTGGCTGCTGACGAAGCCCGATCAACCGTGTCCGTGGTGCGGAAAGCTCACGAGGGTCGGCGCGCTCGATCCGTGTGGTCACCTCGTGTGTCGATCGTGCTGGGACGGCGCGAGCTTCGCGGGCTGTCCGATCTGCCATCGCCGGATCGCGCGCGAGCCGTTCATGAAAGCAACCGCTGGCGAGGCGGTGACGAAGCACAGCGGCGCGCTGACACTGCTCGATCTCGGTTTCGATCTGATCGGCATCGCGAAGGACCGATTCAAGCGGCTGCTCACGCGCGTGACGCCGCTATCGCCCGACGATCGCGCCGAGGTCGAAGCGGTGATCGATGCCGTCGGCCCGAAAGTGGTGACGTGGTTTCCCGAGCGGATTTCTGTCCGCGAGACGCTGGCGATCGCGGTCGCGCGCCTCGTGCTGATCAGCCCGAACCGGGCCACGATGATGCGCGACCTCGCGCCGTACGTGACGTCGGCGACCGACGTGCTGCGTATCGCCGCCGTGCTGATGGGCGCGAACGCCGAGCTCGTGGAGCCGATGCGGTTTGGCTCGCTCGGGCGCGCGTTGCGCCGTGCGCTGCTCGAGGCGCTCGAACGGTTGCCGCTCGAAACCGTCGTCGAGGATGTGATGCGGCATCCCGGCATCTGGAAGCGCGCCGGCGAACGGCTGCATCCGTTCGAGTACGCGGAGCAGGTGCCTAATACGTGCGTCGCGTTCGCGCTCGTGCGCGGGACGAACCTCGCGAAGAGCACGCTCGGCGCGATGCTCAAGCACCATGCGGTCAAGCATCAGTTCCTCTATCTCGACAACGATCGGATCAAGGCGGTCGCCTGGGCGGGGCCGATCGAAGATGCGCTGCGGATGGCGAATCCGCGCTCGGCGCTAGCGCGGCTCACGCATCGGCCCGGCGAGCTGCTCAGGCGCGCCGATCACCTCGTGCGCGTGGCGCAGATTCGCCAGCCCGACGCTCTGCAGACGATCCTCAAGGCGATCGAGCTCGCAGCGGTAAAGGGACCGCCGGCGACGATGCTAACGCTCGCGAGCCACGTCGCGCGCCGCGGCCGCAACTGGCCACGCCGCGTGTTCTTTCCGAAAGGCGAAGTACTGCACGCGTGGGGCATGGACGACAACCGCGTGCCGCTGCGCGGTGATGCGATCGCCGTCATTGTCGGCTCGATTCGTCGCGCGCTCGTGCACCGTGCAGAGAGCAAGCGACAGTTTCCTCGCGCGGTGATCGATCGCGGGCTCGTCGATCTGCTGTTGCCGGTCAACGAGCGCACGACATCGCGCGCGCGACTCGCGTGGCCGCGCGGTAGCGAGATCGCGTTGCCGCCGGGCCAGACGATGCGGCTGTTCCTGCACTGGGAGGAACCGACGGGCACGCGCGTCGATCTCGATCTGTCGTGCGCGCTGTTCGACGCGCAGTGGAAACACGTCGCGACCTGCGACTACACGAACCTCGTCGTCGGCGAGCGCGCGGCCGTGCACTCGGGTGACCTGGCAAGCGCGCCGGCCCCGCTCGGTGCGTCGGAGTTCGTCGACCTCCACCTCGAGCGGCTCGCGATGATGGGCGCACGCCATCTCG
>DASUFX010000052.1:0-7377 GCA_036274355.1 Kofleriaceae bacterium
GAGTCGACGTCGGACCTGTTGCATCCCTACCGAGCGGAGGCGAAGGGCTCGGGTGTTTCGACGATCTCGGGCAAAGTGGTTGGCACCCCGGCGTACATGGCGCCGGAGCAAGCGCGCGGCGAAATCGTCGACGAACGCGCAGACGTCTATGCGATCGGCGCGCTGCTGTACGAGCTCCTCGCCGGCAAGGCTCCACACGCCGACGAGACGCCGCAAGCGGTACTCGATCGCGTGATCGCAGGCCCGCCGGCGCCGCTAGGTGAGGTCGCGAGTGATGCTCCCGACGAGCTCGTCGACATCGTCGGCAAGGCGATGGCGCGCGTACCGACGGATCGCTACGCGAACGGAAGCTCGCTCGCCGAGGATCTGCGTCGCTTCCAGACCGGCAAGCTGGTCAGCGCGCACGCATACACACCATGGCAGCTCGCGCGCAAGAAGCTCGCGCAGCATCGCGGCGTCGTCGTGATGGCGATCGCGAGTGCCATCGCGCTCGCTGCGGTCGGCGTCGAATCGTTCCGCTCGGTGGTCGCCGAACGCGACATCGCGCGTGGCGAACGTGCGCGTGCAGAGGAGGCGAGGGCGAGCGCGGAACAGCGCAAGCGCGATCTCGTCCTCGTCCAAGCAGAGACGTCGCTGCGCAAGGATCCGACGGCAGCACTCGCGTGGCTGAAGCTGCACCCGGTCACCGAGGACGATCGCATGCACGTCATCGACGTGATGGACGAGGCGCTTGCGCTCGGTGCCGCGCGTCACGTGTTTCGGCCTGGCGATTGGTCGCTCGACGTCGCGTTCACGCCCGACGGCAAGACGTTGTTCGCGGCGGTGCGCGACGGCAGGTTGCGCGCGTACGACGTCGCGAGTGGCAAGGTGCGCGAGCTCGGCAAGAGCCTGGGCCCGATCGAAGCGGTCGCGGTGTCGCCCGACGGCAACTGGGTTGTCACCGGCGGCGGGATGGGCGACCTGATCGCATGGCCGCTGCACGACGGCGCTCGTAAGATCCTCACCGAGCGCGGTCGGCCCGTCATGCAGGTCACGTTCAACTCCGACAGCCAGCGTGTGCTCGTCGATCGCGACGGCATCGCAGAAATCGTCGGGCTCGACGGCGTGGTGACGAAGCTCGGTCCCGAATCGATCGTTCGCAGTGCGGTGGCGAGTGCCGACTGGTCGCGTCGCATCGGCAAGATCGCGCCGAACCAGGTCGCAGTCCTTGGCGAGAACGGCACGCGGCTCGTCGCGCAGACATCGAACAGCATCGGTTTCATCGCGCTGTCACCGAAGGGCGACACCGTGGTCGTGCAGGACAGTGAGGGCGTGTGGACGGTGCCGTTCACCGGCGGCACGCTGACGAAGCTCGCGAGCTACGACAACAAGCTCAACGAGGTTGTGTGGTCGCCGGACGGTAAGAAGGTCGCGCTCGTCGGCTGGCTCCATTACATCGCGCTCGTCGACCTCGCGACGCGTGAAGTCAAGCAGCTGCGCGGTCACACGGACGCGATCTACAACGCACAGTTCACGCGGGACAGCACGACTCTGTTGTCTGCGGGCGATGACGGCACTGCGCGTGTGTGGAACGTCGCTGACGGTTCGTCGGTCGCGTTGCGCGGTCACGACGACGACGTGTATCGCGCGCGATTCTCGCCGGACGAGCGCACGGTCGCGACTGCGAGCCTCGACGGCAGCGTGCGAGTGTGGCCGGTCGATCGCAGCGGCGCGCGCGTGCTCAGCGAGGGCTCGGACATCCTCGAGATGGATGTCACTGGCGATCGTGCACAGGTCACGACGAAGACCGGAGTCGCCCGCTGGAACCTGTCGACGGGGCAGCGCGACCAACTGTTCGCGAAGCAAGGACTGCAGATCGGCCTCGTGTCGCCCGATGGTGAGAGCCTCGCAACGCCCGGACTCGGGTGGACCCTCGAGGTCCGGCGGCGCACCGGGCCATCGCTCGTACTGCGCGGCCACAAGGACTTCATCACGCACGCCGAGTGGAGCCGCGACAGCAAGACACTGTACACGTCGTCGCTCGACGGCACGTTGCGCAAGTGGGACCTGACAACCGGCGCGAGTACCGCCCTCGTCGAAGGCGACGTGCCGGTGCGCGGGTTCGCCGTCGCCGGTGACAACCGGGTCGCTGCCCAGGTCGGCGACACCGCGGTCATGCTCAGACCCGATGGCACGGCGACGACGCTCGGCAGCGGCGCTGGCTGGTGCGGTACATGGGCGCAGTTCGAGAAGGTGCGCGATCGACTGTTGATGCAGCGCTGCGATCGCGGCCTGCTTCTCGTCGACGGCTCGACCGCGGTGAACCTGCCGACCGAAGGTTATCCAGCGATTCGCGTCGCGGTCTCTGCCGACGGCGAACGCATCGCGGGTGCGATGGGTGATCGCACGGTGCGAGTCTGGGACTCGCAAGGCCGCAGCGTCGCGGTGCTGCGCGGTCATACCGACCTCGTCATGGACGTCGCGTTCTCGCCAGACGGCACGCAGCTCGCCTCGGTGAGCTACGACAAGACGATTCGCGTGTGGGAGCTGGCCACTGGGCGCCACCGCGTGTTGCGCGGCCATCTGCACGCGGTCGACCGAGTCGCGTGGCGCTCGCCAACGGAGCTCGTCACCGGTTCGTACGACGGCACGATCCGCATGTGGCCGGTGCCGCCGACCACGCCGCCGACGCAGACCGAGATCGCAGCGAAGCTCGCGGCAGCAACGACCGCAGTGATCGACGCGAACAACCGCGCGACGACCTCGGGCAGCTAACGTAGCGTCGGTCGTCAACAGCTCCCGCCTGTAGTCGTACGTCGACGACGGTGCCGACCGAGCGGTCCTGCCACAGCTCGTCTGGCTCACGGAGGCCTGTCGTTGAGCAGGCGGCAATCAGCGCTACGGTGTCCTCGTGGCGCGCGCAGAGACCGAAGGTGAGCCGACGACAACCATCGAGCGCGACGCGCTTCGCGATTTGCTCGACCTGACGGTCGAACCGCCGTCCGCGCAACCTGCGCACCCCGCGCAGCACGCGCATACGGTGCCGCGTGGCCAGGTCCGTCACCGCGACGATGCGGATGACCTCGATCCGCAGCTATCGCCGCTGGTCGTGATTGGCGTGCTGGGGCTGCTTCTCGTCGTGTTTATCGCGGTCAGTCAGCTTCACTAACCCTGGATCGTCGCTGCGTTTTCGAGCTAGCATTACCCGAATCACGTTGGTGGAGGTGATCTGACCATGGTCGTGTTGGTGGTCGAAGACAGCTCGACGATGCGCCAGCTGATCTGCATGGCGCTGCGCAAAATCGAAGGCATCGTGCTCGTTGAAGCTGGCGACGGCAAAGACGCGCTGGTGAAGCTCGGCGAGATCACGCCGGATCTGCTGGTGACGGATCTCAACATGCCCGAGATGGATGGCTTCGCATTGATCGCCGAGCTGCGGGCGCGACCCGCGTTCGCGAAGCTGCCGGTCCTCGTGCTCACCACGGCTGGTGCACTGCAGGATCAAGAACGCGCGAAGGCGCTCGGCGTCACCGGATACGTCACGAAGCCGATCCGCCCCGACGAGATCGTGAACGCGGTGCGCGGAGCGCTCGGTAAGTGATATGAGCGACGACGACCGCCGTAGCGATGAACGCTTCGCGGTCGCGTTGCGCGTCGATTACGAAGACGCCGACGATCTGATTGCCGATTACACCGAGAATCTGTCGAGCGGTGGTGCATGCGTCGCGAGTACTCGCGAAGTCGACATCGGCACCGAAGTGAAGCTCGCGCTCTCGTTTCCTGGCTTGGTGACGCCCATCCGCGTGGAAGGCATCGTGCGTTGGTGCCGCGAGGAGATGCTCGGCATCGAATTCGTCGAAGGCATCCGCGCGAAGCTCGAAACGTTCATCGAGCGGATTCGCTCGCGCGATCCGGAGATCGTCAAGCGCACGCTGCGCGTGCTCGTCGTCGAGGACAACCCTCACATCGCGGAGCTGCTGCGGCACGGACTCGCAGGCAAGGACATGGACGTTGCGTTCGACTGCAAGCTCGCGAGCGATGGCCGCGCCGCGCTCGAGTTGCTCGGCGAGCATCGCTTCGACGCGTTGATCGTCGATATCTACCTGCCGGTGCTCGATGGCGCCGGCGTGATCAGCGCGGCGAGGACGAAGCTCGACATGCCCGCGCTGCCGATCATCGCGGTGTCAGGCGGCGGTGATTCCGCGCGGCGAGCGGCGCTGGCGGCGGGCGCGAATCTGTTCATCGACAAGCCAATGCGGCTGAAGAGTCTGCTCGAGAGGATACGTGAGATCATGAAGCTGGACGTGGCACCGTGAGCGCGCGGCGAATTCTGGTCGTCGACGACAGCCCGTTTACGGGCGAAGCCGTCGCGTGGGCACTGCGCGGCGCTGGTTTTGTCGTCGATGTTGCCCGTGACCTCTGGGATCTCGAGCGCGAAGATCTGCAGCAGCCAGATCTGGTGCTGATGGACGTCGTGCTGCAGGAAGCATTCGGCGACGACCTCGCGATGCTGCTTCGCGGTGTGCGCGGCTTCGAGTGTCCGATCGTGCTGTTGTCGAGCTTGCCTGATCACCTGCTCGAGCGCCGCGCTGCCGACGCCGAGCTCGATGGCTTCATTTCGAAGCGCGAAGGTCTCGCTGGCATTGTCGCGCGCGCTCGCCAAGTGCTCGGCACTGCGGCCGTCGAAACCGAGGAGGACGCGGCCGCTGGCACGACGGGCCGTTTCGAAGTGACTGCACGCCAGCGCGTGCGGCGAATCCTCCACATCGCCGCGACCGACAAGAACTGGAACGCCAGCGCGATCGCAGGCGAAGCGCACGCGCTTGCCGGTGACGCCGACCTCGCAGGCGCGGTCATGCTCGCGGAAGCCGCGCGCCTGTGCCGCGATGTCGCGCAACGGCTGGGTGCCGGAGGCGCAACACCGGAGATCAAAGCAGCGGTCAACGCGCTCGGACGCGAAGTACCCGAGGCGCGCATCAACACCGGGATTCTGCTCGTCGTGACGTCGGGCGCGTTCTATCAGGACGAAATGCTCCCGGCGCTCGATGCTGCGGGCTTTACCGTCGTCGAGGCGGCCTCGCTCGTCGAGCTGCGCCCCAAGCTCCACGCGACGGACTACGCGCTGATCATCATCGATGATGCGCTGCGCGTTTCCGAACCGACGCTGCTGCTCGAGGTTCGCAAGGCGTCGGCAACGAACATCGTGTTCTTGCGCGATGCGCCTGGTGAGATCGACGGCAAGGCCGTGCTCGCACGCACGACGGGCGCGAAGCGAATCGCCGTGGACGTTCAGCGCTTGGTCGCGCGACCGGCCTGACGAATGGCGCAGCCGCACGTCCTCGTGGTCGATGATAGCGAGGCGATCCTCGCGTTCACCCGCGCGGTGCTGTCGGCGACGTACGCGGTGTCGACTGCGCGCAACGGCCGCGAAGGGCTCGATCTGTGCGCGCGCCTCGAACCCGATCTGGTGTTGCTCGATCTGTCGATGCCCGAGCTCGATGGCGAGGCAGTGCTCGAGGAGTTGAAAGCAAACCCGGAGCTCAACGCGATTCCGGTCATCATCATCTCGAGCGAGCAAGCGCGGGCTGAAGCGTGTGTCGCTCGCGGCGGCGCGACCGCATGCCTCGTCAAGCCGCTGCGCGCAGACGAGCTGCTCGCACTCGTCGGTCGCACGCTCGATGCCGCGCAGCTGAAGCGCACGCAAGGCAGTCTCGCGGTGTTGCCGCTGCGCATCGGTACGATGAATCTCGCGATCCCGCTCGCCGACGTGCGCCACGTGCTGCTGCAACCGGCGACGCAGCCGCTGCCCGGCGGCCCGTCGTATCTCACCGCGTTCTTCGAGCTGTTCGGCGAATCGGTGTGCGTGCTCGATCTCGGCGCGCGCTTCGGTGTGGATCACGCGAAGCCGGTGATCGATCGGATTCTCGTCGTGGTCGAGTACGAGCGCGTCAAGCTCGCGCTGTGCGTCGACGGCGTGCACGACCCCGAGGCGGTATTGCCGACTGACATCCAGCCCGTCGTTCCCGACGCGAACGAGCTCGCCGGTGCGCTCCGCGCCGTGGTCAAGACCTCGCAGGGCGCGATGCCTGTCCTGCATCCGCCGGCGCTGTTGTCACGCGGCCTCGTTCGCAAGCTCGCGGATCTTGTGCGCGGCGGGACGGTGTCGTCGTGAGCGAGCCCAAGAGCGCTGCCGACCGCGCGCTCGACGCACTGCTTGCCTACGCGGCGGAGTGGAGTGGCTTCCAACCCGAGAGCGTCGCGCGCGAAGCGGTTCGCCGCTGCCTCGAACGCGAGCTCGCTAACAATGCATCGATCCAAGCGGTGCTGCGACGCGCAGCGGCTCGCGATCCCGAGCTCGTGCGCGTTGTCCGCGAAGCGATCGGCGTGCGCGAGACGTACTTCTTCCGCAGCCCGGAGCATTTCGAGCTCGTCGCGTCGCGTGTGGCGGGCCTAGCGGCGGGTGGCGTCGTGCGCGCGTGGAGCGCGGGCTGCTCGACCGGTGAAGAGGCGTGGTCGCTGGCTGCGACGATCGTCGCGAGCATGGGTGGCCGCGTCGATCAGACCCAGCAGATGGTCGTCGGCACCGACATTCACGCGCCGGCACTCGAACAAGCGAAGTCCGGCACGTACCGGCTCAACTCACAACGGCCGTCGGCGCCGATGATGTATCCGTGTGTCACGACCGTCGGCAACCGGCTCGTCGTCAACGATGCGTTGCGCACGGTCACGTCGTTCGCGATCCACGATTTGCGCGATCCGCCGCCCGGCGAGTTCGAGCTGATCTTCTGTCGCAACGTGCTCATCTACTTCAAGCGCGAGGCCGCGCGCGAGGTGCTCGCACGGATCGCGTCCGCGCTGGTTCCCGGTGGGCTCGCCGTGTTCGGCACGATCGATGTCGATGCGGCGGATGTGCCGCAGCTCGTCCGGATCGGCAAGCCCGAGCTCAACGCGTTCACGACGCGGCCGACGGTCCGCGCGCGCAAGCGACCGACCACGCTCGACGTTGTCGCGTCGACGGTGATTCCGTCGCGACCGGCCGCGCCCGCTGTGCCCGAGCAAGCGCTCGCGCTCCACCGCAGTGCATTGATGTGGATCGAGATGGGTGGCCGCGGCAGCGCGGACAAAGCGCTTGCCGAGCTGAATCGCGCGTATCCCGACTACGTGCCGGGTATCCTCGAACGCGCACTAGCGCACGCACGACGCGGCGATACCGCGGGCGCTGCGCATTGGATGACCGAGGTGATGAAGCGCATCGAGAACCTTCCCGACGAGCAAATGGTCGTCGGCCCCGAAGAGCTGCCGGTCGCGTTCTATCGCGAGACTGCGCGCACGTACCTCGAGCGCCCGCGTGAGGAGAAGCCGTGAGCATTCGCCCACGCGCACCCAAGGAGCTCGATG
>DASUFX010000053.1:0-3508 GCA_036274355.1 Kofleriaceae bacterium
CGAACTCGCGCAGCCGGCGAACGCGGCTACGGTGGCGAGAAGCGACGCGCGCATCACTGCACCGACAGGTTAATGCCGTACGTGTTGGTCGCGCCATCGAAGCCGCGGACGACGACGTAATAGTCACAGCCGCTCGCGCAAGTCCCCGTGGGTACGGTGTACACGGCGTGCTCGTTCGCGCTCGCGCTCTGGCCATGCGCCGCGGTGCAGCCCGACGGATCGTCCACGCTGCACGGCCACAGGTCGGTGAAGTCCTTGTACAGGTGGAGGTCGATGTCGTTCGCGCTCGTTGCCTGCGTGAACGTCAGGTCCATCGTGATCTGCTCGCCTTCGTAGAGGCGGACCTTGTACCAGTCGTCGTCGTTCTTGCAGATCGTCTGCATCGTCGCGTTGTGCGTCGGGTACGACGTGACGCGCGCCTGGCTGAACGTGTCGTCGTCCTCGGCGCTGTCGTCGACGCACGTGACGTCGCAGCTCTCGGCGGTCTTGTCGAACAGGAACAAGTAGTCGCTCTTCGCGTGGCCGTAGCCGTTCACCTTGACGTAGTACGTCGCGGCCTTGAGGCAGGTGTTGATCGCTTCGTCCGACGTGTAGCTCGTCGACGCGGTGATCACCGTGCCATCCGAGCGGTACAGGTGGAGGTCGAGGTCGCTCGCGCCATCGCCGGCGATCTCGAGGTCGACGCGCGAGTCGGCGGCGAGCACGACCTTCATCCAGTCATCGTCCTGGCCGTACGTGTTCGTCGTGCTCGGGCAGCTCGACATGTCGTAGAGATCCGCCGCGAACGCCGGGTTCGCCGACGCAGCACTGCGCGTATCGTTCTCTTCGTACACGTCGTCGGCGCATGCGCCGGTCGGCGCCTGGCACGAGCCGCTCTGCGGCACGCACTGGTAATCCTGGGCCGCGTCGACCGAGTAGATCTTCGACGCCGAGCAGGTGTAGCCGCTCGGACAACCACCGGTGCAGCCCTGCAGGCAGTACGAGTCACCCATCGAGCCCATGTACACGCACTCGTTGCCGGTGCCGCACTGCGAGTCCGCAGTGCACGCCGAGCACACGCCCGCGGTCGTGCTGCCGCCCGCCGTGACGACCATGTGATAGACCGCCGACGTTGTCGTGTGATCGCACGTGCCCATGAGGTCGTCGTTGTCGTCGGCGACGAACACGTACCAGATGTCCTTCATCGTGCCGGCCGCGGCGTTCGCGACCGGGTTCGGCAGCGACGGCGCCCAGGTGCCGTTCGTGTTGCTGCCGCTCTGCTTCGTGGTCGACAGCTGCGTCATCGACGACAGATTGACCTGCGTCGCGCCGGGGTTCGTGAACGAGTAGTAGAACAGCGGCGCGTCCTTGAGGCCCTTGTCGTCCGCGATCGTCGCGGTCGGCTTGAGGTCGAGGCGCGTGGTCTGGTTCGCCGCCGTGTGCGAGACCGTTGGCGCGCCGCCCGGGCAGTTCGTGTTACCGCCGTCGCCGCGCAGCACGATCAGGTAGTTCTTGATCGTCTTCGGGTTCTCGCCGTCATCAGCCGCGAGCACCAGCGTGTAGCGCTGGTCGCCTTCCTGCGCGCGCGTCGGGCACCAGTGCCACGTCGCGCTCTGACCATCTTCCTGGTTGAGCGTCGCGCCATCGATCTTCGGTTCTTGCTCGGTGATCTCGACCTGCGCCGTGTCCTGGTCTTCGACCACCACGTGGAGGTCGACGCACTGTGCCTTGCCGAGGTCGATCGTCGTGCCGGTGCCGAGCGGCTGGCGGAAGATCGGCGCAGTCGCCTGACCGATCGCGCTCTTCACGTCGATGTTGATCGTGACCGTCGTGTCGTTGCCGCCGTCGGAGACGATGAAGTCGAACGCGTGCTGACCGACGTCCGCGGCGAGCGGCGTCCAGCGGAACACGCCAGCGCCACTTGGCGAGACCGTGATCATCGCGCGGTTGTCGATGTCCATCAGGTCAGCCGCCTTGAACTTGTAGTTCAGGCGATCGCCGTCAGCGTCGGTGCCGTTGAGGTCGAGCTTGAACTCGGTGCCCACCTGGGCCACCTGGTCCGAGAGCCCACTCAGCTCGGGAGCGTTACCGCCGGTGCAGGCTACTGTCGTAGCCAGGCAAGTGGCGCTGGTCATGGTCAAAAGACCGCGGCTGCTGGTGAGTTTAGCTAACCTCATGACGTTCCTCCGAGCTGATCCGATGGCTGTCGGATGCCGGGGCCACTGAGCAACGGTCGAGCCAAGGCGCACTGCGCCAACGACACGTGCGATCGCCAACTTCGTTGCGCGCTAAATACGCGTCAGCCGGTCAGCGGGCGACGCTCGCGTGGTCTTCGCTAAGTGCAAAAGACACCAGCCCCTGGGCTACTGGATCGGCCAGGAAGCTCGGGACGTCGGTTTGCTCGCGAGCCGCCAGGATGTTCAGTCCGGCCATCAGTGATCCCGCGGCGATGAGCCCCGCGCGCAGGCCGGCCACCCGAAGGTCCCGAGAGAGATCCACGCGCTGGAACGTCAGTGGGTCGATGGCAAACGCGAACGGCCGCAGCTCGCTCGCGAGGCCGGTCGGGATCAGGCGCTTGAGCTTCTGGCTCTGCGCGGCGATCGCGCCTTCGTCGAGTCCCTGCGCCGGGAAGTCCGGGATGAACATTCGCAAGAGGCCGACCACGAGCACGCCAAGCTCATCGGACGGCAGGCGTGCCGCGATCGCGAGGTGTGTCTGCGCGAGCTTGAGTGCTGCGCCTGCCGCGAACCGGATGCTGCGCGAGTCGAGCTGCGCGATCGATTGGCCGATCACGAGCGACACCGGACTCGTCGGCTCGGCGCTCATCGCGTACGGCTGCTTCGCCGAGACGTAGACGTCGATCTCGCCAAACCCCAGCCCCGTCGCGACGTCCTGGGCGTGCGACGCGACGCTCGAGTCGCGCGCGCGCAGGCGGTCACCGCGGCCCACGCCGTAGGCGCGCAGGTCGACGCCGACGTGCTTGGCAACGCGGTCGCCGAGCAACGTGAACAGCTGACGCAGCTCCGTCTGCACGCTGCGCGGGAACAACACGTCGTCGGCTTCCGTGCGAAGCAGCGGCGCGAGGTCGATGTGTGACGGCGCATCGAGCAGCATGCGCTCGGGATCGCCCGCGCTGCCGAGCAGCGTCGCGAGCTCTGCGGCCGCACGTGCGATCGGCTGCGAGCCATCGACGCCGACGGCTGCACGCGCGGCCATCGCACGCGAGATCACGCGGTACGCGATGCCGTCTTTCGGATCATTGCCCGCTCGCACGCGCATCGTGCCGGCGACGCGGTTGAGGTGCACGCGCACGCTCGTCATGTCGCCCGCGTCGCGATAGAACTTCACGAGCTCGGACAACGCCTCGTCGTTTGTTGGCGCACCGTCGAGGGCGAGGTTCAGCGCACGCTCGGCGCGCTTCATGTCGCCGAAGCCCGCCCTGAAGATGCGCGCGACGCGATGCAGGTGCATCGCGCGTTTGTCTGGATCGGTCTCGTTCTTGACGAGCCGCTCGCACGCACCGAGCGCG
>DASUFX010000054.1:0-13974 GCA_036274355.1 Kofleriaceae bacterium
CGCTATCACGCGCAAATCTGGGGTTTGTTTCAAACGCTTCACTCGCGTGACCGGATCGAGAGCACCGGAATGGGCCTCGCGATCGTTCGCAAGATCGTGGAGGCGCACGGTGGGCGCGCATGGATCGACTCTGAAGAAGGAAAGGGCTCTACGTTTCGGTTCACGTGGCCAAAGGATCCGCCGCGATCACGCAGCTGGGATCGCCACATGCGTAAGCGCTGATACGTGGCACCGCCCGTGCACTTCGCTGTTGTCATGCCGCGTAACACGAAAGACTCGCAAATTCGGGAAGATGAAGTCGAGCGCGACGACGTCGATGCGCCGCGTGTTGACGAGGACGAGATCGAGCCAGACGATCGATCGCAATCGTCGTCGAAGATCGACGAGGACGAAGACGAGGACGACGACAACGTCGAAGACATCGATCTCGACGATCTGTCGGCGATGGAAGGGCCGGACGCGTAACGCAGTCGGCCGCGGTTCACCGCGCGATCGGCGGCCGCAGCAATACGGTCGGCGGTTCGTGCTCGTTCTCGAGGTCGAAGCGCGCACATGGCTGGGTGCCTTCGGTGGCGACGAACAGATACGAGGGTACCGGTAGCAGCTTTTGGAGTGCGCGCTGGACCTCGATCGCCGTCGGTCGCTGGCCGCAGTCCTTGGCGACCATGCGCTCGACGAGCTCGACGAGCCCGTAGGGCGCCTCCGGACAGCGCGGCGCGAGTGCTGGCACGGGACGATTGAGATGCTGGACCAAGATCTCCACAGAGCTACTACCGACGAACGGCGGTCTGCCGGTCAACGCGTGATACGCGACGATACCGAGGCCGTAGATGTCCGAGTAACCGTCGACCGTGCCGCCGCGCGCTTGTTCCGGAGCCATGTACGTCGGAGTGCCGATCGCTTCGTTGTGATGGGTGTAGCGCGCGCCGGCGACATGATGGGCGATGCCCCAGTCGATCACGCGCACGGGATACGTGCCATCGGTGGGTGTCAGCAGGATGTTGTCCGGCTTGAGATCACGGTGCGTGACGCCACGCTCGTGCGCCGCAGCGAGCACGCCGGCGACGTTCGCGACCAGCTCGATCACCGTGTCGTGCGGCAGCGTGCCTTCCGCGATACGCAGCGAGAGCGACGTGCCCTGGATGAGATCCATCGCGATCCACGGCCTACCATCGCCGAGCAGACCGCATTCATAGAACTGCGGGATGCCGCCGTGCGCGACGCTCGCGAGAATCGCGGCTTCACGCATCATGCGATCGATCGCGCGCTCTTGCCGCAACTGATCTTCGCGCAAGATCTTGAGCGCGACGACACGATCGTCGATCACGTGGCGCGCACGAAACACCCAGCCCATGCCGCCGGTGCCGAGCAGGCGCTCGATGCGGTACGCGGAAACCAGGTCGCCGGTCCGGAGCGAGCCCTCATGTCGTTCTTCATGACGCTCCTCGAACGTGTTCTTTACCGACGATACGGCCATGACGTCGGTTCTCTGAGCACGCTGCGTGCCAGCCCGCTCGCTGTGATCGGTGAAATGACAAAACCGCTCCGCACAGACACTCCTGACAGGCACTTGCGCTGAGAATTTGTCGGCAAGCTTCCTGCAAAACGCATCGGGCATGACCTCAGACCCCGTGGACGAGCTAGGCCCCGACAAGGTGGTCGGCTCCTACCGCATCCTCCGCGAAATCGGTCGCGGCGGTATGGGCACGGTCTTCGAGGCGCGCCACGTCGTGCTGCCCAGACGCGTGGCTCTCAAAGTAATGCACGGCGAGCTGCGCAAGCATCCCGGCATGGCGACGCGCGTGGTGCAAGAGGCGTCGATCCTCGAGGAGGTTCGTCACCCCGGCGTCGTGCGCGTGTTCGATTGCAACATCCTTCCTGATCATCGGCCGTGGATCGCGATGGAGCTCGTCGAAGGCGAGACGCTCGCGAACCGCGTGCTGCACGAGGGCTGCCTCGCGCCGTACGAAGTCGCAACGCTGCTCGCCGAGGTCGCCGATGTGCTGGCTGCCGTGCACGCACGTGGCGTGATTCACCGCGACCTCAAGCCCGACAACCTGATCCTCACGCCGGCAAATCGTGACTTCCCGCTGCGCGTGATCGATTGGGGCGTCGCACGGCTCGGCCCGATCGGGAGGCTGACTCTCGACGGACTTACGCCTGGAACTCCGATCTACATGTCTCCCGAGCAGGCGACGGGACGAAACGTCGCCGCACCGTGTGACATCTACGCGCTCGGCGTGATCGCCTATGAAGCGCTCACCGGTCATCCGCCGTTCGACGGGCGCACGCTCGCGGAGGTCGTCTCGATGCACCTCACGAGTGAGCCCGCGCCGCTCGAAGAGCAATGCCGCGCGCCCGCCGAGCTGTGCGAGCTCGTGCATCGCATGCTCGACAAGGACCAGACGCTGCGCCCCGGCGCGATCGAAGTCCGTCAACTCGCACGCACGCTCGCACTCGAGCTGTCGACCGCGTACGAGAGCATCGAGGTCATCGGGGCAGATGCTCCGCGTCTTCCCAAGGCCGCCGTGCGGCAGCGCCGGCACGTCGCACTCGCGATCGAACGGCCGACAGAAGACGCGCTTATCGTCGACCCAGATGCACTCGAGTACGGCGTCACCGAGATGGTGCCGACGATTCGTAAACCGCGCTGGACCCCCGAAATCCCGGTCGCAGCAGCCGCCGAAGCGCGCGAGGCCGCACGCCCTGCGATCACGCCGAGGGGCATACGCGACCAGGTCGCCGGCGAAATCGCCGCCACGAAGCGTCGCTGACAATCTCGTTTGTAGTCATCCGCGTTGGACCGAGCGGGAGCGCACGCCTGGGCGCATGCGCACGTCGGATTGCGGACCGCGCGCGCCGTGATTGACACGTCGCGACCACGACGCACGGCGATTTCCGATCCCCCACCACGCACATCGCGACGCTGCGCGCGTCGACGCGGGGCACGCGTGTTGCTCCCCTGCAAACCGATTCACCACTAACCGGAGACCCACCATGCACAAGAACGGATCGTCATCCTTCGACTCGCGAGTCGACTCGCTGAAGGAAAGCATGCGCAACCTCGTCGACGCTGGCGGTGAGCGCGTCGGCCATATCAAGGATCGCGCAATCGGCGCCAAGGACTCGGTCGTCGAGAGCGGCCAGGCGGCCCTGTCGCGCATCAGCGCGCTCGTCAAGGAGCATCCGTTCGCCGCACTTGGCATCGCGTTCGGCGTCGGCTACGTCGCGGTTCGCCTGCTCAGGAAGTGAAGGAGAGAACGATGGAGACCTACGAGAGCCAATACCAGCGCGAGCAAGACATCTACACCGAGGGCAGGGCCGCTGGCATCAAGCGCAAGCTCGGCGACTTCGGCCGCCGCATCAAGCGCATCGATGTGCGCACACGGATCACGGACCATCCATTCGCGGCAGTCGGCATCGCAATGGGTATCGGCGCGATCGTCGGGCTCGCGAGACCGATGCCGAAGCGTGGTCCGATCGCGGGTGCGATGATGGCGATCGCGAGCACGATCGGATTCCGCATGCTGCGCGAGGCCGCCTTGATCCAGCTCGGCCACTACGCGAAGGGCTTCCTGAACAAGGACGAGCCCGGCATGCAGCAGGGCGTTCCGCAGGGCTACTAGAAATGACTGCCGGCCGCGATGCCGATGCTCGTACCGACGAGCGGCATCGATAGTGCCGGCATGTCGCGCGGCTGCGCGGCGAGCGAGTACCAGTCGACGCTTTCGTCGACGAACACGCTCGCCGTGATCAGCGGCCCCTTCTTCGCGAAGAACAGAGGGAGGAACAGAAAGCCGAGCGCGCGAACGCGGCCGGTGAGCTGGACGCCGGTCGCGACGCCGGCGCCGAAGCCGGAATAGCCATCGAGCGCGCCCTCTGCTCTCGCGAAGCGTGGACCGCCGCGCACGTACATGACGAGGTGGTCGCGGATCGTTGCGTGATAGCGAGCATCGAGGCCGTAGCTCTCGAGGTCGGAGTCACCCATCGGTGGATCGCCACCGATGAACCCGAGATAGGCGTTGTCGCGCTGCACTGCGATGTTTCCCGAGATGAGCGGCCCGACGGTGAGCGCGCCAAATCGCCAACCGAGCGCGATCCGCACCTGCAACGACTTGCCGAGCACGTCGGCACCCTCACCGCGCGCGCTCGAGATGCCGTACGACTGCGAATAATAGAAGCCGTCGGCGTGAGCCGTGCTGGCAGCGAGCACGAGCGCGAGCGCAGAGAGCCGCATACGCAAAGCTCCAGCAAGTGCTGCGCCAGTAGCGTGCGCGCACGTCAGCTAGCTCACATGCATAACGCTGCGAAGCGGAGCCCCATGGGGACAGCAAAAAACTGCAACCACCAGGTGCTCGGTACCCACTGTAGTTGGACCAGGGAGGACCGCTCAGATGACTACCCGGCTCACCTACTTCGTTCTACCGCTACTCGTTGCGTGCTCGGACAGTAACTCGTCGAGTGATGTACTCGGCGGCTCGCTCACGGTGACCGGCACCGTTCATGACTTCGAAAGTGGAGCGCAGGTGATGGGCGCGGCGAGCGTTTCGACCACCGCGCTCTCGCCGACGCCGAAGGTCACGGTCGAAGGTGCAGCATTCACGATCGATGGCGTGCCGGAGAACTCGGCATTCCAGGTGCTCGCGAGTGTGCCGACGAGCCATCGCCCGACGTACAGCCAGGTCATCGAAGTCGTCTCGGATGATGTCGATGGCGTCTCCGTTAAGACGGTGAGCGAACAGTTCCTCGGTACGCTCGCGACCGGCTTTGGCGTCACGCCATCGGCTGCGAAGGGCGTGCTGCTATTGCACCTGGTCGATGGCGCTGGCGCGGGCAAAGCGGGAGTCGCCGCGGCGAACCTCGTGCTCGCGAACGCGGCGGGCGCGACGGGACCGAAGTTTCTCGACGCGAACATGGCGCCGGCGCCGGCTGCGACGGCAAGCACGTCGTCGGGTTGGGCCGTGTTCTTCGAAGTGCCTCCGGGTACGATCGCGCTCGGCCAGGCTGCGACGGCAACGGTGACGCTCGAGATGGCGAGCTCGCCGGTTGGCAGCGGCGCGGTGACGATCGCCGACGTCAAGGTCACCGACGGTGCGCCGCCCGCGACGCCGACGAACGTTTCGTTCTCGCAGCAAGTGTTTCCGATCTTCACGAACCGCGGCTGCGTCGCGTGTCACACCGGTAGCGGTCCAGGCAAGGACCTCGGCGGCCTCATGCTCGATGGCGGCTCGAACCTCGCGTACAAGGAGCTGACCGTCGAGAACCCGCTGCGCGCGAATACCGCGACGCCGGAAAAAAGCCTCATGCTGACGATGCCGTCGGCCGAAAGTCCGCCGGATGGCCATCCGAACGTGACGTTCACTGGACCTTCGGACCCTGATTACATCAAGATCCTGGTGTGGATTCGCGAGGGAGCGAAGTCCAACTAGGAGGAGCCATGGTTCGCTTGTTTGGGGTCGCGCTGGTCGCGATGACTCTGTCGTTTGCGTGTAGCGATAATGCGGATGATCTCGGTGTCGGCGCGCAGTGCACCGGCAACGATCAGTGCGACGCCGACACGCATCAGGTCTGCCTGCAGTTCAAAGGCGGCTACTGCGGCCTCATGGGCTGCGTACACGATACGGATTGTCCGCCCGATTCCGCATGCATCATGCACACGGACGGCATCAACTATTGCTTCCGGACCTGCGTCGACAAGCCGGACTGCAACGCGAACCGCGATGTCGACAACGAGGCGAACTGCTCATCGAGTGTGACGTTCGTGGATGGCACGATGGGCCGTAAGGCCTGCGTTCCGCCGTCCTAGCCAGAGTCTGCCGCCGGATCGACGTGCCGGCCGGCACAGACGCGGATATCTTCGCGTCGTGCGTCTGTTCTGCGCGCTCGGCCTCGCGATCTTGATCGCAAGACCAGCGCACGCGGACGACCCGCAGGCCATGCCCGAGCGGGTTGTCGTCAAACACGTCAGCGCGAAACGACGTGCTGCTGCGGTCGCGCTCGCGATCGTGCCCGGCATCGTTGTCCATGGCATCGGCGCGTGGACGGTGGGCGAGAAACGCGCCGCGAAGAAGCTGTTCGTCGGCGAGGCTGTCGGGCTCGGTGTGGCCGGACTATCGGGACTGCTCGTCGGTGGCTCCGGTGGCAATCCGTACACCGTGCCGGCGGTTCCGATCGTGGTCGCGGGCAGCGGCTTGATCCTGCAGTCGTGGATCGAAGACATCTTCATCGCCGCCGGCGGCGAGAACTATCGCGGACAACCGCGCGCAGTCGCGCCGTGGTCGGTCGAGCTCGGCACGTCGTGGCTGCACGACGCGTATCGCGAGCGTGCGCTGCTACGCGGCGGTGGCCACATCGAGTTGTTCGGCCGCGTCGTCGTGGGTGCGGAGGCGCTCGTCGACGCGGGTGGCGACGCGAAGATCGGCGAGGCAGACGCGCGCGTGCGTATCCTCGGCGCTCCGGCAACGGGCGCGTTGATCGAAGACGGCAGCCGGTTGACCGCGCGCGTTGGATCGCGCTGGCACAGAGACGACGATGATCGCGTGACGCAATGGACCCAGGAGATCGGGATCGACGGGCGGCTCGATCTCGATCGCATCGATCGCGCGTTTCGCCGCACGTTCATCGAAGCAGGCGCGGGCCTCGGAATCGTTCACGTGAGCTACGGCGACGTCGCCAAGGAGTGGTCGAGCGAGCTGATCGCGCACTTCGCGTGGGGCGCGTACCTGTGCACGCGCGGTGAAGCGACGGTGTTCTACGAGCACAGCCGCGATGGTCTCGTGGGTGGCATTCCGGCGTGGCGCGCGTCGGGCTTCGTCGGCTCGGTCGGCGCGACCGTCGACGTGCGCGTACACGGACCGTGGGCTGTGCGCGGCGAGCTCGACATCGGCAACGCATATCTGACGACGCTCGCCGTCGCGTATCGAGGAGGTCCGCAATGAAGCACCTGGAGCTCGCGCTCGGCGTTGTCTTGCTCGCGGCCTGCACGCGTCCCGCAGAGGAGCGCGCCACCCAAGAGCTACCGGTCGGCAGTGCCGCGATCACCGATGCGTCGGTCGAAGTTGGCGGCGGTCTCGCCGCGGTGCGCGACCTCACGGATCATCGGCTCGAGCTCTGGGCGCAGTCGCCCGTGCTCGCGATCAATCTCGTCGTCGGCGACACCGCCGGTGGCGACTGGACGATCATCGTGCGCAACACGCTGGTCGATGCGGTGCTCGACGACGGCGGCACGATCTACGCGCGCGATCCTGATCAGCATCCGACGGTCGGCATCTTCCACGTTCCGCTCGCACCCGGTAGTCACGTCCTGCACGTCGCACCACCCGATGCGGATACGATCGAGCCGTTCCGCGTCGCGGCGATGGCCGACATCCAGACCGCGCTCCCCGAGGTCGACGACATCTTCGAGATGATCTCGGCGGTGCCGAACGCGCGCTTCGTGATCGCGATGGGCGACATCACCGAACGCTCGCAGACCGACGAGTACGACCTGTTCGAGAAGCAGCTCGTCACGTTGACGATTCCGTTTTACACGACGCTCGGCAACCACGAGCTGTGGGCGGATCCGTCGCGCTTTTTCGATCGCTTCGGCCGCGCGAGCTTCCAGTTCGATTTCAAAGGCGCGTCGTTCACGTTCGCGGACTCCGGCGACGCCGGGCTCGATCCGCTCGTCGAGGATTGGGTCGTCGATTGGATCGCGGCCGCGAAGAACCGCACGAGCATCTTCCTCACGCACATTCCGCCGATCGATCCGCTCGGCGTGCGCTACGGCGGATTCCGCAGCGCGGAGGATGGTCGCCGGCTGCTCACGCGGCTCGCCGAAGCGAACGTCGACCTCACGCTGTACGGCCACATCCACACGTACGTGAAGTTCGAGAACGCCGGCATCCCAGCGTTCATCTCGGGCGGCGGTGGCGCCGACCCGATGAAGTGGGATGGGATCAATCGCCACTTTCTCGTCGTGGACATCGATCCTGCCGCCGGCGCGATTGCCAACGTCGACGTCGTGCGCGTCGACTGATCACTTCTTCGCAGGCGCAGCAGCCGAACCAGCCGCCGGCGCCTTCGCCGGAGCAGCCGAGCCCGCCGCGGGAGCCTTCGCAGCTGCCGGCGTCGCGGCCGCTGCCGAGCCCGCCGCCTTGTCTTCCTTCGCGGCGACGAAGTCGAACTTCGACTTCTGCCAGACGTAGAAGATGCAATCGGCGCCCGGCGCGCACGCCGAGACGTGATCGACCTTGCCCGGCATCATCCAGTATGAGCCCGGCGTCATCTTCTTTGCCTTCGTGCCGTCCTCGCCTTTGAGCCAGTGGCTGCTCGTGCCCTGGACCTCGATCGCCTCGTACGTGCCGGTGTGCGAGTGCAGCGGCGACGTGAAACCCGCCGGGATCTTGAGCAGCCCGCCATACGGCCCCTTCTTGTAGTCACCCGTCAGCGTGCCGAGCTTCGGACCACCGACGTCGTCCCACTTCACTTCTTCGGCCGCCGTGAACTTCGGCGCCGGCGCAGCGCCCTTGCCGACTGCAACGCCCGCGACGAACGCGGCGCCGAGCATCGAACCCATGACCGTCAAAATTGCGAGCTTCTTCATGTCAGCATCGAATCGCGTCCGACGGATCGCCGCAAGAGTGCATCTCGCGAACCGGCCAGGGCATTTCGCCCCACGCGGCATTGTGCCCCGCGCGGCCAAAATGGCAGCAGCAGCGACGGCGCTCCGATATGCTGCGGACGTGCTGACGAGAGAGAGCTGTTACGTCGACGACGACATCCGCAGCGCCGAAGGACTGCCCGCAGCCGCGTTCTCCGATCGCGAGTTTCTCGCGCGCGAGCTCGAGACCGTCTTCAAGACGTCGTGGCTCGTCGTGCCCGAACGCGGCGATGATCCACGTCCGCTCGACGAACAAGTCGCCGCACGCGGGTCGCGCGTTCCGATCACGGTCCTCGATCGCCCGCTGTTCGTGCAGCGCGGTTGGGACGACGACACGCTGCGCGCGTTTCCGAACACGTGCACGCACGCGTGGTATCCGCTCGTGCTCGGGCCGACGCGCGGACCGACACTCGTGTGCGGGCAACATGGCCGCCGCTTCGACTGCACGGGCCGCTTCGTGTCGCAACAAGGTTTCACCGGCGACATCCCGAACTTTCCGCGCGCGTGCGATCACCTGCAGCAGCTTGCGATCGCAGCGTGGCGCCGCCTGACGTTCGTCAACATGGGAACCCCGGCGGTGCCGTTCGACGAGCTATTCCGCGAAGTCGACGCGTCGCTCGCCAACATGCCCCCGATGCCCGAGCGCATGTCGGCCGAGATCCGTGACGTCGCAGGCAACTGGAAGCAGCACGCCTGGAACTTTCTCGATCAGTTCCACATCGGCTTCGTGCATCGCGCGCCGGGTGGGCTCGCAGACGCGATCGATCTCGGCTCGTACAAGACCGAGCTCTACGACCGCTCGGTGCTGCAGTGGGTCTACGCGCGCGAAGCAAACGACGGTTTCGATCCAGCGTGGCTGCCCGCGCGTTTCCACGACGACAAGAAGGGCCGCCGCGTGTTCGCGCTGTGGTGGTTCATCTATCCAAACCTCGCGCTCAACTTCTATCCATGGGGCCTGTCGGTGAACGTCTACCAGCCGGTACCCGAGCGTCCCGAGATGACGCGCTTCGTCTGGTATCAGTTCGCGCTCGATCGCCAGAAGCACGCCGAGCGCGATCGCCGCTGGCTGTCATCGCAGGTCGACGCCGAAGACGTCGACGCGCTCGCACAAGTCAGCCGCGGTCTGCGCAGCGGGTTTGCGCCGCGCGGCCGCTTCGCCCCCGACCACGAGCAAGCAGGACACTGGTTCCACCGGCTCGTTTCGCGCGACGTGCTCTCGACCTGATCACATCTCGTCTTCGTCGGGCTCGATGTCGCTGTCGAGCACCGCGAGCTCTTGCAACAGCGCGCGAATCTCTGCGACGCGCGTGGACGACGGTGGCCGCGGCTCTTCACCGAAGCCGCGTTCGTCTTCGAGGACAAGCAGCGCCTCGCCGATCTCGTCGGGCGTAGCACCGGTCTCGAGGATGCGTTCGAGGACGAGCGGGTCGACGTCACCGAGCAGCCGGTTCACGTCGTTGGCAGTGGCGGAATTCATCGGCATGCGCCAAGCCACTGCATGCAGCGCGCCACTCAGAACACTGTGGCAGCAAGCACCATCAGAGATTCCGAGCGGGCTTTCGCGAAAATCGTGCGCAGCCGCTCATCGGAGATGCTACTTCGACGCAGTGAACGTGTAGCTCACGGTCCACGGCACCGCGGATTGTGGATTCGGGTACCAGCTGCCCGTGCCGGTCAGGCTCAATCCGGTCGCGGTCTGCGTACCCGTGACGTTGTACGTGCGCTTCAAGTTGTCGAGCGTGTTGTACGTGTGCTCGACGGTGCCGGTCACCGTGCCGTCGAGTCTCACGTTCGCGCTGATCGTCACGCGCTGTTGCTGACTGAACAGCGTCATGCCGCCGCTGTACACGCACGTGAACGTGCCCTGGATCCCCGGTTTGCGATTGAGCGCCAGCGCCGCACTGCCCGTGCCGGTACAACTCATCTCGTTGATCACCGTGCTGCCGAGCTTCTCCTGCGTGAGATGGCTGTACGAGCCGGCGTACGAACCGACAAGCGCTGTGCAGCGATTCGGCTGCGCGACTGTGCCGTCCACACCGCCATCGCAATCGTTGTCGGCGCCATCGCAGATCTCGGTCGCGCCCGGCCATGACGCGTTGTCGCTATCGTTGCAGTCGCCGCCGGCCTCGACGTAACCGCTCGGCGCGTTGCACGCGACCATCGCAGCACCCGCGCCGAAGTTGTCGTGATCTTGATCGCGATAGAACGTCTTCGTCGACGTCGGATCGATGTTCGGATCCGCGATGTCGATCAGATTGTCGCAGTCGTTGTCGATGTAGTCGCAGATCTCTTTGGCGCCCGGATTGATGGCCGCCATGTTGTCGTTGCAGTCGTTCGAGCTCGCGGCGTAGCCGACCGGCTTCGCGCACGCCTTCTTCGTCATCGCAGCGTCGCCATAACCATCGTTGTCGGCATCGCGATAGAACGTACCCGTCGTCGTCATGTCGACGGAGCTGTCGGCGTCATCGATCATGCCGTCGCAGTCGTTGTCGATCGCGTCGCAGATCTCGCGGCCATCGGGATGAATCGCCGCGTTCGTGTCGTTGCAGTCGCCACCCATCGCGATGAAGCCGGCAGGCGCTTCGCAATGCTCTTCGCCCTTCGCCATGTCGCCATAGCCGTCGCCGTCGGCGTCCGGATAAAACGTCTGCGGCGTATCGCAGCTACCGACGTCGTCATCGCCGCCATCTTCAGCGGCGCACGCGGCTATGAATGTGGCAAGGAAAGCGAGCACGAGGACGGACGCGTTCTTCATGCCCCGTAAACGCAGGCGTGGGCCCGCGTGGGTACTTTTTCTACAAGCCCGCGGCCTTCTTGATCTCGGCGATGTTGATGCGTTTCATCTTCATCATTGCTTCCACGGCCTTCGTCGCCTTGACCTTGTCGGGGCCGCTGATGAGGTCGATGAGGATCTTGGGCTGGATCTGCCAGCGTAGCCCCCACCGGTCGGTAAGCCAGCCGCAGGGTCCTTCCTCACCGCCGCCTTCGATCAGCTTGTCGGTCAGGTTGTCGACCTCTTGCTGGGTCTCGACCGACACCGCGAGCGAAATCGCGTCGGTGAACTTGAAGTGTTCGCCACCGTTGAGCGCGACGTACGGAATCCCTTCGAGCTCGAACTCGATGGTCATCACGGTGCCCTTCGGCAACGGCATGCCCTCGCCGTAAAAGGTCTTCTTGCCCACCTTCGAGCTCTTGAAGATCGAGGCGTAGTGCTCGACGGCGCCTTCGGCGTCTTTTTCGTAGGTCAGAAACGTGGTGATTTTCGGCATTGTCATTCTCCTTGAGCGAAGGACGAACCTGCAGACCTCGCGCCGACACTAGAATCACGAAAAGTGACCGAGCCAGCTCATCCCCGCGAAATCGCGATCGCCCGGTCGGGAGTGCTGCTCGCGTTGCTCGTGTTCGCGGCCCCGGCATCGGCCGACGAGCTACCAGCGATTCGGATCGAGGCGAAGGACCCAGCGGCGGCCAAGCGCGCGGTCGAGCTGTCGAAGGCGCTGCGCGCAGTCGCGGCGAAGAAAACGAAAAAGTCGAAGCCGACCGCGAAGGACGTCGACAGCGCGGTCGTCAACGCCGAGTGCTCGATCGTGCAGCCCGCATGCGCCGCCGAAATCGGCGAGAAGCTCGCGGTCACGCACGTGATGGTCGGCCAGCTCGACAAGCGCGGCGCGCGCTACGCGCTGACGCTCTCGCTCATCAACGTGCGCACGAAGCAACGCGTGCGTTCGCTGCGCGAGGTGTCGACGACGAATGACATGAAGCGCTGGGCGACCACGCTCTACGCGCGCATGCTCGACGAGGGCACCGGCGAGGTCGTGATCGTCGCGAACGCGCGCCGCGGCCAGGTCCTCGTCGATGGCCTCGCCGTCACCGAGCTCTACGAAGGTCGGGCCACGCTGTCGGGCGTCGCGCTCGGCACCCACGAGGTCGAGATCCGCGCGAGTGGATTCAAGACGTTCGTGACCGACGTCGAGGTCGATGGCCGCTCGGAGCAGAGCTTTCTGCTCGATCCGGCGCAATAGGGAATGCACCTCGGCAAAGTCCGGTTACCCGTGCGAAGGTCACCTCGTGCGTAGCACCGTCCATACCGTCCTCGTCCTCCTCCTCGCCGCGTGCGGTCACGTCGACACGGCGGCGCCATCTCCGCCGGCGACTCTTGCATCGGCGCCCACATCCTCCGCAACCAAGCCGACGTCCGAAGACGAACAAGGGCGGGCCGCCGCCGCCACGCTCGTCGGCACGACGCCGCCGGAGTGGAAGGCCGAGCGCTGGATGAATTCGCCGCCGCTCACGCTCGCGAGCCTGCGCGGCTCGGTCGTGCTCGTACGGTGGTGGACCGCGGGCTGTCCGTTCTGCGCGGCCACCGCGCCGTCGCTGCGCACGTTCAATCGCAGCTACGCCGACAAAGGTCTCAAGGTGATCGGCCTCTATCACCACAAGGACGACGGCCCGTTCGATCCAAAGGTCTACGAAGACACGGCCAAGAAATACGAGTTCACGTTCCCCGTCGCGGTCGATCCCGAGTGGCAGACGCTGCAAGCCTGGATGAAGGACAAGGGCGGCAACACGGTCGAGACCGGCTTTACAAGCGTGACGTTCGTGCTCGACAAGCACGGCGTCGTTCGCCACGTGCATCCGGGTGGCCAGTACGTCGCCGGCGACCCCGCCTACGCCGAGCTTCAAGCGGTGATCGAGCGCCTGCTCGCCGAGTCGTAGCGATCTAGGATGACGGCATGCCGAAGCCGCCACCCACGCCCGCTGGCAAGTTGCTCGAGCTCGCAGTCACGCCGTCGTATAGCCCTCGCGTCGATGGCCGAACACTGTGCATCCCCGACGGCAACTCGCAGAACCGTCGCTTCGACATCGACACCGGCAAAGCGCTCGCCCCGCTGCCGTTCGACCGTACGTTGTGGCTGGGCACGGGCCGTGATCGCAGCGTCCGCAAGATCACGGATGTCCTCGATGTCGTCGACTCCAAGGGCAACGTCATTTGCTCGTACAAAGGCATCGGTTACGCCCACGTCACGCCGTCGCCGGACGGCTCGATGATCGCCATCCATCGCGTCAAAGAGCCACTTCGGATCGCGAGCGCGACGGACAACCAGCTCGTCGAGATTCCCGACGGCAAGATCAAGCAGAGCTGCGAGGTCGCGTGGTCGCCGGACGGATCATATGTCGTCGTCTACTCGCACACCGAGGCGATCGTGATCGACATCAAGGCGCGCAAAGCCACGACGCGGCTCAAGCTACGTCATGTAACTCGATGCCTGTTCGTGCCGAACCACAACGTCTTCCTCGCGGGAGATTACAAGCGCATCACGATCTGGGACCCG
>DASUFX010000055.1:0-6488 GCA_036274355.1 Kofleriaceae bacterium
GCGATCAAGTTGATCCGCCCCGAGGTGATGCACGATGACAGCGGCATCGACGAGGTGCGCGAGCGGTTTCGCCGCGAGGCGCAGACGCTGGCCTCGATGAAGTCGCGACACACGATCGAGCTCTTCGATTACGGCGTCACCGCCGAGGGCATCTTCTATTACGTGATGGAGCTGCTCGACGGTCTCGATCTCGAATCGCTCGTCGTGCGCTATGGCGCGCAACCGTCCGCGCGCGTGATCGACATCCTCGCGCAAGCGTGTCAGTCGCTCGCCGAGGCGCACGACGCCGGCCTGTTCCATCGCGATATCAAGCCACCAAACCTGTTCCTGTCGCGTGCCGCCGACGAGGTCGACATCGTCAAGCTGCTCGACTTCGGCATCGTGCAGACCGTGAACGAGACGCCGAGCAAGCCGGTGCAGGCCGCGGTCGCACCCGCGGTCGACGACACGAGCAAGCTCACGCAGCTCGGCGCGATGCTCGGCACCCCCGGCTTCATGGCACCGGAGCAGATCCTCGGCATGCAACTCGACGCGCGCGCCGACCTCTACTCGCTCGGTTGTTGCGCGTGGTGGCTGCTCACCGGCGGCGAGGTGTTCAACCGCGAGGGCGGCGAGGCGAAGGTGCTGCATCGTCACATCAACGACGAGGTGCCATCGCTGCAGGACAAGGTCCGCGGCTGGCTGCCTGACGAGCTCGAGCACATCGTGCGCTCGCTACTCGCGAAGGAGCCCGAGCAACGGCCGAACAACGCGCGTGCACTCGCCGGCCAGCTGCGCGCGATCAAGATTCCCGACGAGTACGTGTGGACGCAGGCGCGTGCCGGCGCGTGGTGGCGCACGTACACACCGCCCGCGCCGGTGCAACCGGTGCCGTCGGCCGAGGTGCAGGTCATCATGCCCGGCCGCACGAAGGAGCAGCGGCCACTCGCCGCGACCGACGAGCGCGCGATCGCGGCGACGATGGCGGGTCCGAGCGTGAACACGCAGCTCGACCGCGAGTCGTACCCGCGCATCGGCGGCAAAGACGATTAGGCACCACTGCGACGTCGCAGACGGGCTTGCGGGTGTCCGGGAGTGTCCAACGTAACCCCGGTACGTTTCGGGCAAGCTACCGTCATTCCTCGTGTCCGGCTGTCCGAATTCGTCCGGTTTTGTCCGGCGCGATCAGGGGCACGAGGTCATGCCGCTGATCCACGCGGCCAGCGTCTGGCTTGCGAGTGGATCGACGGCGAGCGTACCGAGGCACGGCATGCCGGGCCGGCTCGTGACGAGTTGGTAGACCTGCGAGCCGCTCGGATTGCCAGGCGAGATCGACGAGCACAGGTTCGTCTGCGCGAGCGGCGTCGTGTACCGCAGATCTTTGACGGACAGGTTGCTCGGGTTGTGGCAGTGCGCGCAATTGCCCGCCATGTAGCCGCGCATGCGGCGCTCCCACGTCTCGCCGGGTTGCTGCGCAGATACAAACGGCATCGCCGATGCGACCGGCGCGATACCGAGCGCGTTGAGTGTCTGTAGTTGATCGGCGATCACGCCGTTGTAGTCGTTCCACCGCGCGAGCTGCTCCGAGCGCACGCCGAGCAGCGGGCCCATCGACGAGTGATGGCACGACCGGCACTGCGAGCGGCTCGGGTACTGGTGCTCGTGCTGGGTGCCGTCATCCATTTGCCAGTCGAACGTCCACACACCGTCGGTGAGCAGCTGCGCGTCCGTGCCGGCCACGTTCCACTTGTAGCTAAAGCCGCTCCAGCCGAGCGTGGCGTCGTTGACGAAGAAGCGCGTCTCGATCGGGCGGCGCGTTGCCGGATTGCCTGGCGTCGTTTCGAGATCGAACTGCTTGATCATGATCGTGCCGACCGGCGCGCTCCACGAGCCGTTGCTGCTCACCGTCATGCCGGTGTTGTCGGGCAACCCGATGTAGCGGCGCTTCTTCGCGCCGTCGGACCATAGCTCGCTGACGACGTCGTACGGCACGAGTCCGGCGTGCGGCACCGGTCGGTTCGGCGTCGCGAGGTTGAAGCAGCCAGTCTGCGACAGCAGCGCCGGCGGATTCGCCGCGGCGAACGAACAGCCGGCGATCGACGCGCGCGCGGTCATGCCGGCAGCGGCGATGCGCGGACCATTGAAGCGCGCGATGCGCACGGTGCCAGCTGCACTCGTCGCCACGACGGCGGCCTCGTTCGCGTGCAGTGCGATCAGCGAGCGCATCGGCGACGACACTGCATTGTCGAGCCAGCTCACGCCGCCGACGACCGACCACGCCGAGCCGGTCCACCGCGCTAGCGCACCGCGCTGGTTCGTCTCGACGAGCTCGGTCCACGTGACGACCGGTGCACCACTCGCATCGAACGCGACCGCCGGCGCGACGGCGTTGCCGCTGATGTCGACGTCGAGTGCGCGGCCGAGTCGCGTCCACGTGGTCGCGACGCCGGAGAGCTGCGCGGCGAGCACGCCATACGAGCCCGCATATTGATCCCACGCGATCGCGAGCGCGGTGCCGCGCGCGGCGAGGCTCATGCGCGAGCCCGCCGACACGGCGATTGGTGTGATCGCGGTCCAGCTCGTGTCGTAGCGATAGACGCGGAGCTGACTCTGCGCGTCGACCCAGCCGATCACCGGCTTCCTTGCTGCACCTGCTGCGAGGCACGGCGTATTCGCGATCGAGCTCGGCAGCGTGATGTCCATGCCGAGCGCTTGCCACGCCGTGCCCGCGAGCTCGCGCACACCCGCAGTCGCACCGAACAGCCCGACGAGCGGTTCACCGTTCGGTGGCACGACAAGCGCGACGGTGTTGGCGCTGCCCGGCGACGTCAGCTCGGTCCACGCGCCGGTCCAGCGCGCGACGTGGGCCTGCGCGGCCTCGCTCCACGCGACGAGTGGCTCGCCGTTGCCGTCGATCGCGATCGCGACCGAGCCGGCGTCGCTCGCGCCGAGCGCACCGCCGAGCGACTCCCACGTGTTCGCGACGAGCGCGCTGACGACGACGCGGCGTGCACCGGCATTGCCGACGAGCCACGCAGCGTACAGCGTGCCGTTCGCTGCGACCGCGAGCTCGGGCGCCGAGGCCGCGTAGCCGCGATCGATCGCGATGCTGCTCCACGCCGGCGCGACGAATGACAGCGCGATCGGCGACGAATACACATTGCCTGCGAGATCGGTCAGCGTGCCGGTGATGCCGACATCGAGCGCGCCGACGCCGCGCACATTTGCGGCGAGCGTGACGATGAGTGTGCTCGGCGCTTCGAACGCGAGCTGCGCGGGCACTGCACTGCCGGCGAGTGTCGCGGTGACGGTCATCGCGATGCTGGTCGCCTCGATCGGCTCGTCGAACGTGAGCCGAATCGGCGCGTGCAGCCACACCGCGGTCCCGGTCACCGGCGTGATGCTCGCGAGAAATGGAGGCATCGTGTCCGGTTCCCACGCATCAGGCTCCGCGTCGGCCGGAAATCCGTCGGGCGGCTGGCTCAACGGGCTGTCGAGGATGCCGTCGGGAGCGTCGTACATCGGTTCGACCGACGAGTTACCGCAGGCAACGAAGACGACAACGCTGCCGAGGGCGAGGCGAATCGGCATGTCGGGTGGCACATCGCAAGCCACATGCCTGCGGTGGCCCGGCCGCTCAGCTTGGTTGGAGCACCGGCGTGTGGCAGCGGCGCTCGACCGCGCCCGCCGGCTCACTCATCTTGCGTGTCCGAGCGTGGCAGCTCGAGGCCGAAGCTACGCGCGAGCGCGAGCAGTTGCGCGAGTGCCGCGGGTACGGCTTGCAACGGACCGCCGTTCCCCTCGCCGATCTGGGTGTAATTCACGGTGCCGAACGTTTGCGAGAGCGCCTCGGCGATTTGCGGCAGGCCGGTCGTGACGAGGTCATGCATCACGCGTCCCTGCGCGAGCATCTTTTCGATCTCCGCCATCCGGCGTTGATGTTCGAACTCGAGCTGGTTCTCCTGATCCTTGGTTTCGGCGTCGCGCTTGCGCAGCTCGAGCGTGACATCGGCTTCGCGCCTGCGCAGCTCGAGCGAGAGGTCTGCTTGGTTGCGCGCGGTGTCGAGCTCGATCGCCTGACGCGCGATCGTAGCTTGCCGCTCGTGCTCGATATCCACAGCTGCTTGCGCGTGCGTCGCTTCGATTCGCGCGCGCTCAGCTGCGAGCACCGCGACCTCGGCGGCTACCTTCGCGCGCCGCTGCTGTTCCGCAATCTGGATCTGACGTAGACCACGCTCGGCTTCGATCGCATCGACCTGGCGCTTGCGGTCGAGCTCCGCGAGCTCGGCACGCGCGGCGATCTCCGCGCGAAACGGCGCCTGGAGGTGCGCGAACACCGCCTGGCTCTGGATCGTCACCGACTGGATCTCGATCGTATCGATCACGACGCCCCAGCCCTTCGAGGTCGTGTCATGCGGCGAGCCCTCCCCCCCGACGACAGGTGCGATCTCGTCCATCAGGAAGCCGGCGATCGCTTCCTTGCGGCGCGTGAGACAGTCCTCGAGCGACAGGTTCGCGATCAAGCGCCGCGCGGAGCCGACAAACATCTCGCGCAGCGTCGCCGCCAGCTTCTCACTCGCTGCCTCGCTGTAGGTGAAGTTGAGCACGCGATACGCGAGCAGTGGCTCGGCGATCCGGAAGACGGCGATGCCCGTGACCTGTACGCCGACGCGTTCCTTCGTCACCTGGTCGGCCGTGAACTCGATGCGCTGGAGCGTGGTCGGCACGATCGACACCGAGTCCCACGGCCATTTGAAGATCCGCCGGCCCTGCCCCGACCGCTTGCGATCGACGTCGCCACGCCGCGTGCAGACGAGGTACTCGCTCGGCTTCGCGCCGATAAAGCCCCACCGCTTGAGCTTTTCGGGATCCTCGACGGGCTTGCCGCTGCGCCACCCATGTTGGTAGCGCTCGACGGTTGCCGGCGTCGGCAGTTCGGAAGCGGTGTCGTCGGGTGTGCGAACGATGTGGATCTTTGGAGCAGCCATTGCGCTGCACGATTTGCAGCGCGCGTGCCGCGGCAACTACCTGCGCACCGGTGGAGCAGTTGCTCCGACGTGGAGCAGTTGCACCGTGATGGAGCACCGAAAAATCACCTAGCGCTTTTCCAGCGCGACCTCATATTTCGACGCATGAGCGCACCGTTTGGGGTGGAAGCGCGCTGCGAGCGCGTCAGTGTTTCGTCCGGCAAGTCGACGTTGTGGGCATCGCTGCGAGTCGATCCCAAAGGCAAAGGTCTCGAGAACGACCGCGCGCCACTGGCGGTCTGCCTCGTGCTCGATGTCTCGGGCTCGATGAGCGGCGATCCGATCGCGCACGTGCTGCGCGCGAGCGAGATCGTCACCGAGCTACTCGACGCGCGCGACCAGCTCGCGATCGTCACGTTCTCCAACCACGCCGGTGTCCGCTGCGGCCTGACGAAGTGCGATGACGACGGCCGCAAGCTGATCGTCTCCGCGCTGCGCACGATCGGCGTCGAAGGCGGCACGAACATGCACGCCGGTATGGAAGCAGGCGCCGCGCTATTGCTCAGCGCACCCGCAGGTCTGCGCCGCACGATGGTCGTGCTCAGCGACGGTCAGCCCAACGTCGGCATCTCGAGCGCGACGCAGCTCGCCGCGTACACGCAGACGCTGCGGCCAATCGGCGTGTCGACGCTCGGCTTCGGTCTGCACCACGACGAGAACGTCCTCGGTGCAATCGCGATCGCTGGTTCCGGCCGCTACGCGTACATCCCGGATCCGATCATGGCGCGCGTCGATCTCGCGCGTGCGGCGCTCGCGCACGGCGGCATCGTCGCCGAAAAGATGGAGATGGAACTACGGCTCGCTGACGGCGTCGAGCTGTTGCGTGTGCTGCCGATGACCCAGCTCCGCCACGGCGGCACCGGTGTGAAGGCATCGATCGGCGACGTGTTCGTCGACGAGTTCCGCTTGCTCGCGTTCGAGCTGTCGATCGATCTGAAGCCATCCGCGAAGGGCAACCTCGCCGAGGTGATCGTCGAAGGCCACACGCCCGCAGGCGCCACGCACAAGGAGACCGTGAAGCTCGTCGTCGACGTGCATGGCGGTCCGCACACGATCGACCGCAAGGCGCAGCACGAGATCCTGATCGTCCGCGCCGACTTCGCGCGCAGCGAAGCACGTGCCTACGCCGATCGCGGTGCTGCGCCCGCCGCTGTCTCGCTCCTCCGCGACATGATCAAACAGATCGAAGCCGCCGATGGCTTCGTGCGCAACGACGGCTCCGAGCTCGCAGAGATGCGCGAACAGCTCGAGGACGAAGCGCAGAACTACGATCGCAAGGCGTCACAAGCCGAGATGGCGCACATGCGCAAAGGCGCGATGCAGTACACCCCGACTGCAGTGGGTACGCAGGGCGCCCGCCCGCGCAAGCAGCTCCACGGCGCGCCCGGCTGCCTCGTCGGCCTCAGCCACGATGCCCAGAACCAGCGTTACCCGCTCTACACGGACACGGTGCTCGGTCGCAGCCTCGACAACGACATCCCG
>DASUFX010000056.1:0-2549 GCA_036274355.1 Kofleriaceae bacterium
ACCGTCACAGGCGCAGATCGACGCCGCCGACGCTCATCCGCGCGTCGAGTACCGCCGCGAGCCCGCGGAGAAGAGCTCGCTCGCCGATGCGAGCGTCGATCTCGCAGTCGCTGCGCAGGCGGCACACTGGTTCGACTGGCCGCGCTACGTCGCCGAGGTCGAGCGCGTCGCGAAGCCCGGTGCGCTCGTCGGGCTCGTCAGCTACGGCATCCTGAACGTCGAGGGCGACGCCGGCCGCGAGATCGCGCACTACTACCGCGACGTCGTCGGGCCCTACTGGCCGCCCGGTCGCCAGCACGTCGAGAACGGCTATCGCGATCTCGCATGGCCGTGGCCGAGCGTCGATGCGCCTGCGATCGACATGACGGCGCAGTGGACGCGCGACGAGCTCGTTGGCTACGTCACGACGTGGTCGGCGACTGTCAAGCTGGTCGAAACGGTCGGGCCGGCGCCGTTCGAAGCGTTTCGCACGCGCCTCGCTGCGGTGTGGCCTGAGGACGAGCGGCGCACTGTGACGTGGCCGCTCGCTATACGACTCGCGCGCCGGTAATCACGGTTGGAAACCGGCGCGGACGCACGCGCGTCGTGGCAAGGTCGTAGTGATGCTGCTGCGCTTTGCCCACGGCCCGGAAACCATCAAGCTCGGCGATCTCGAAGTTCGTCGCCTCGGCTTCGGCGCGATGCGGCTGCCGGGCAAAGAGGTGTGGGGCGAGCCGAAAGATCCGGCAACCGCGCACGCGGTGCTGCGGCGGGCGATCGAGCTCGGCATCAACTTCATCGACACCGCCTGGTACTACGGACCGCTCGTCGCGAATCGCTTGATCGTCGAGGCGCTGCACCCGTACCCGAGCGATCTCGTGATCGCGACGAAGCTCGGCGGCAAGCGCCTGCCCGACAAGCGCTGGGTCGGCGCGATGACGCCCGAGGAGCTGCGCAAAGGCGTCGATACCGACCTCGAGACGCTGAAGCTCGAGCAGCTCCCCGTCGTGCACCTGCGCTGGATCGGCGAGGGCGCACCGATCTCGTTTACCGAGGCGCTCGACGTGCTCATCGAGCAGCAACGCATCGGCAAGATCCGTCACCTCGCGCTCAGCAACGTCACGGTCGAGCAGCTCGAGCAGGCGGTCGCGAAGACGCCGATCGTCGCGGTACAGAACATGTACAACCTCGCCGGTGGCAGCGGCCCGGGCCACATCGCTGCGGATCCCGAGGCGGTGCTCGCCGCGTGCGAGCAGAAGGGCATCGGGTTCCTGCCGTTCTTCCCGCTCGCGATCGGCGCGCTCGCCGGTGGCGACTCGACGCTGCAGACGGTCGCGACCCGACTCGGCTGCACGCCAGCGCAGCTCGCGATCGCGTGGCTGCTCGCGCGCTCGAAGGTGATGTTGCCGATTCCGGGCACCAGCAAGATCGCTCACCTCGAGGAAAACGCAGGCGCTGTTCACGTCGCGCTCGACGAGCAAGCGATCCGCGAGCTCACGCCGCATTCGACGCAGCAGGCTGCCGCGGCGCACTAGGTACGAGCACTAGCTCGGAGTGTCGTCGTCGTCGGCGTACCACGCCTCGTGCGGCGACCACTCGTGGCAGCGGCGACACTGGGTCTCGCTCCACTTCGCATCGCAGCCGGGACACACGCCGCGCGTGTCGAAGGTGTTCCAGCTGTGACCGCAGAGGCAGCTCCAGCGATCGTGCTTGCCTGGCTGCCACGCGCATTTCGGGCAGCGAATCTTGCGCCCGCGCGTCGTCGTCGATGACGACGTCTTGCGATCGGTCTCTTTGAACTGGAGCGCGCGCACGGCTCGATTGTAGCGAACGTCAGCGCATGCGCATCGCGGATTGACGGGTCTGGTTCGCGTTGAACCGCGCCGCGAGCTCCGACATCTCGGCGGCGGTGTCGGCACCGAGCAGGTCGTGCGTGTCGACGTAGCCGGCGACGTTCACATCGTTATAGATCCCACGCGCTTCGTTGCAATCACGACCGCCGAACGAGAAGTAACCGAGGGCAAACGACGCGCCGCCGAGCCCGAGCATGCCCCACAGCGTTCCTTGCGAAGCTGCTGTGCTGTCGGTGGCTTTGCCCACGATGGGAGCGGCGATGAGGGAGCCAAGCATGAGGCCGAGCCCGACGTAGCGGGGCACGTTTGCGCGCTTGCAGCGATGAGAAAGATCCTCCAGTCGCGAAAGCTTCGCGTCGTATTGTGGATCGGTCATGACCTTGAACTGCGCGTACGAGATCGGTTCGTCCGCATACGACGCCGACGAGTGCGTGCGCGTGACCGGCTCGTTCACCGAGTAGCGCGTGACCGTGCAGAGCGGGTCGCCGGGCGAGTGCCCCTCGGGGCAGGTGCTCGCTTCCTTTGCCACGCTCTCGATCGTGGTGCGGGATTCGGTGTGGACCGCGATCTCACCACCCTCGACGACCGGCGGTAGCGGGATGCGAGCGGGCTTCGGCGGTGCAGCGCCGTAGCAGGCGACGAGTAGCGGCAAGCAGAACGCGACGGACTTCATGACGGCGACCCCTTCGTGTGTTGTCGAAGGTGCGAGCCGCGGCC
>DASUFX010000057.1:0-3249 GCA_036274355.1 Kofleriaceae bacterium
TTCCCGCTGGCGGAGTACCTGCCTTACGCCGTCACGCGCACCTGGCACACGCAGCTCGGCATCTTCTGGATCGCCACGGCCTGGCTGGCGACGGGCCTGTTTATCGCCCCGGCCGTTTCGGGGTACGAGCCGAAGTTCCAGCGCCTCGGCGTCAACACGCTCTTCGCCTGCCTGCTGGTGATCGTCGTCGGCTCGATGGCCGGGCAGTGGTTCGCCATCCAGCAGCGCCTCGGCTTCGTCGCCAATTTCTGGTTCGGCCACCAGGGCTACGAGTACGTCGACCTCGGGCGCTTCTGGCAACTGTTCCTGTTCGCGGGGCTGTTCATCTGGCTGGGGCTGATGGTCCGCGCGATGTGGCCCGCCATCGTCCGCCCCAGCGAGAGCCGCCACTTGCTGGCCCTGTTCCTGCTCAGCTCCCTGGCCATCGCAATGTTTTACGGCGCCGGCCTGATGTGGGGCCGGCACACCCATCTGGCCGTCGCCGAATACTGGCGGTGGTGGGTGGTGCACCTGTGGGTCGAGGGCTTCTTCGAAGTGTTCGCGACGGTGATCATCGCGTTCTTGTTCGCGCGGCTCGGTCTCGTGCGCCACTCGATCGCGGCGGCGGCGACCGTGCTCGCGGCGACGATCTTTCTCGCCGGCGGTGTGATCGGCACGCTGCACCATCTCTACTTCACGGGCACGCCGACACCCGCGCTTGCGCTCGGCTCGGTGTTCTCGGCGCTCGAAGTCGTGCCGCTGCTGTTCCTCGGCTTCGACGCCTGGGATAACTGGAAGCACACGCGGACGACGCCGTGGATGCAGTCGTATCGCTGGCCGATCTACTTCTTCATCGCGGTCGCGTTCTGGAACCTTGTCGGTGCCGGTCTGTTCGGCTTCATGATCAACCCGCCGATCGCGCTCTATTACATGCAGGGCCTCAACACCACGCCGGTGCACGGGCACACCGCGCTGTTCGGCGTCTACGGCATGCTCGGCATGGGCCTCATCCTGTTCACCGTCAAGGCGATCCATCCCCACCTCGTATGGCCCGAGCGCCTGATGAAGCTCGCGTTCTGGGCGATCAACATCGGCCTCGGCGCGATGGTCGTGATCAGCGTACTGCCGGTCGGCCTGATGCAGACGTGGGCTGCGGTGGACGTCGGCTACTGGTACGCGCGCAGCCCCGAGTTCCTCGACAATCCTGTCGTGGCCGGCTTCCACTGGTCGCGTGTGTTCGGTGACACGATCTTTGCGATCGGCGCGCTCTCGTTCGTGGTCGCGGTGGCCAAGCTGAGCATCCACTACAAGCGGCAAGAAGCGCGCGACGAGGCGCGCGCCGGCGAGCGCTTACCGACCGCACGCACGGCGCGGAAGTGATCTCATGACGCCGGTGCCATGAATCGCGGTGCGAGCACGTGGTTCTCGATATGGACGTGCTCGAGCGTGTCGCGCTCGATCTCGGCAAGCTCCTTGAGCAGCGTGCGGTAGCTGTTGCACGCCCACGACGGCGGTGTGAAGTCGACCGCCGTCATCCGGATCTGCGCGAGCATCGCGCCGACCGCGAGGTGCTCGTTGCGCATGTCGGCCAGCATCGTCGTCGGGTCTGCGTCGCTCATGCCGAGCAGCGCGGGAAACAGGATCTGCTCTTCCTCCTCGAGGTGCACGGTTAGCGAGGAGACGAGCCCATCGACGAGACGCGATAGCTCGCGCAGCGATGGCTCCTTGTCACCGTGTACGCGTGCAACCTTGGTCGCCAGCGACTGCACGAACGGCAGGTTGCGATGCAGGAACTGATGATGGGGCGCGATCAGCTTCACGATCACGTCGCGCGTCGACAGCGATCGCGGGTCGACGGTCTTGGGCTGACGTCGCGCGATCGCAGTCTCGAGCTCGCCGAGGACGTCCTGCAGATCGAGACCCGCGGTCGTACATACGTCGGCGAGCGACCGCTCTCCGCGGCAGCAGTAGTCGATCTTATGACGCGAGAACACAGCGGCCGTCTCCGAGTGGTCGAGAACGATCGCCGAAACAGAGGTGGTTGGGTCCAGCATGCGTCATTGCGGAGCACGTATTGTGCCGGCATAGTCACTGCAGCGTTCGAGGACCAAACCATGCTCGTACAGATCGGTAAGCGTTCCGAGACCCGCGATGTCGTCGAGCTCCTGCTCGAATGCCACGAGCGCATCCGCAGGTTCCTCGCGATGGCGCGGGCATTGACCGCTGCCGCCGACGTTCCTGCCGACCAGGTCCGCGACGTTGCGTCGCAGGTCAGGCGCTACTTCGCGGAATCGTTGCCGATGCACATCGCCGACGAGGACGAAGAGATCGCGCCGCGTCTCGCGAATCACGAGGCAGCCGCTGCGGCGCTCGTGCTGATGACCAGCGAGCACGCTACCCACGAGCCGTTCGTGGCGGCGCTGATTGCGGTCTGCGAGCGATTGATCGCCGATCCGCGACAGGTTGCCGCAGTCGCAGGCGAGCTCACGGGCATCGTGGATCGACTGGAGCGCGACTTTGCGCCACACCTCGCGCGCGAGGAACAAGTGATCTTCCCAGCGCTCGCTCGCCTGCCGGAGCGCGTGCGGGGAGAAATTCTCGACGCGATGCGAAAGCGCCGCGCACGCGCGCTTGGCTAAACGCGCACCGGGTGCCGCTCGCCAGCCGGCGAACGCAAGCACTGCGCGTTTACAGCGCGGCGACCGCGAGCGCGCCAGTGGCCACCGACGCGACGACGAGCGCGACGCCGATCGTTCGTAAGTACGTGGCCTTTGGTGGATGGATGACGAGGGCCATCGCGGCAAGTGCGAGTGGTGTCGCCGCGCCGACCAGCGAGCCGTGTGCGAGCAGCACTGCGCTGGCGATGGTCACCGCGAGCAGCACCACGATCACCAGCGTGTCACGCCACGTCGCCGCGGTGCGATGCCGCGCGATCACGCGATGGACGGCAATCACCGTGCACGCGTAGCCAATCGCCCACGCGCCCCAGGTCGCGACCGCGGCACGCTGCCCAACGCCGGACGCAACGAGCACCGGCGCGGCCGCACCCGACAGCGCGACGGCAGCGCCGATCTCACCGACGAGCGTGCGCTCGAGCCGCCGCCACGCGAGTGCGATCGTCAACAGGGCAGGGATGGCGACGAGCGCGGCGGTCGTCAGCACGGCCGGCGCGAGCACGAGCCCGGCAATGCCTGCCGCAGCGGCGACGCTCGCGAGCAGCACGAGTCGCCGTGCAGCCTCGCGGCCTTGCTGGTCGCGTAACCGCTTGCC
>DASUFX010000058.1:0-7334 GCA_036274355.1 Kofleriaceae bacterium
AGCCGAGCGCGTAGATGTCGCTGCGCTCGTCGACATTCGCCGAGTCCGCGATCTGTTCGGGCGCGATGTACTCGAGCGAGCCGACTTGCACGTTCGCGCGCGTCGGATCATCCGGATCGTCGGGCAGCTTGCGCGCGAGCCCGAGGTCGAGAATCACGACACGCCCTTCCTTCGTACGCACCATGTTGTCGGGCTTGATGTCGCGATGCACGAATTGCACGGCATGCACGCGCTCGAGTGCATCGAGACATGCGAGCCCGAGTGCCACCACTTCCGCAGATCGCAGCGGGGCATCACACGCAAGATCTGCGAGGTTCGCGCCCGCCACCCGATCCATCACGACCCACGCGCGCCCATCTGCGAGCACGCCACTGTCATGACAGTGTGGAACAGCAGGAGCGCCTATCGCACGCAGCGCTTCCGCTTCGCGAGCCATGCGCGCACGAGCCAGATCGTGGCTCGCGTGCGCGATCTTGATCACGCGATTGCCATCAAGTGCCCACACCGAAGCGAAGCCGCCGCTACCAATAAGAGCACCAACCGGTTCTTTCCATTCGAATGCAGCTGCCGCGGAATGTTGCACCTCTGCACTCGCGCCACCGTGAAGTGGGCATGGCTGTCCGGATCGCAGACGTCGATGGCAGGTGGTGCAACGCGCCACTGCCTCGACTGTAACGCTCGCGTGCTAGTGTGGTCATTGAAGTGCTCGAATTCGTCATCGAGGCGATGGTCGACGCCGTTATGGTGATCGACGCCGAGGGACGCATCACGCTGGCGAATTCCGGCGCGACGCAGCTCACCAACTATTCCCGCGAGGAGCTACGCGGCATGTCGGTCTCCACGCTACTCGTCGACGACAGCTCGGGCCTGCGCACTGTCACCCGGCGTCGCATCGAAGACGGCGATGTACTCCGCCGCGAGGAATCGTGGCTCGTCACGAAGGAGAGCGAGCGCATTCCGGTTTCGATCACCGGCTCGCCGGTCGTCAACGATCAGGGCACGCTACAAGGCATCGTGCTCGTCGCGCGCGACGTGCGCGAGATGCGTGGCCTCCTCGCCGACAAGGAAGCCGAAATCTCGCGCCGCCGCAAAGCCGAAGACGAGCTGCGCGCCGCCAAAGCATCGATCGAGGACAAGCTCGATCAAATGCGCACGCAGCTACTGCTCGCCGAACGCCGCGCGACGCTCGGCACGCTCGCCGGTGGCGTCGGTCACGAGCTGCGAAACATCGCCCAGATCCAGATCGCAGCACTCGACGAGCTCGCGAGCACGCTCCGCGCTGACGACAAGCTGCGCACGATCCTCGCCGAGCTCGAGCGCGTCGGTGAGCACATCACCGCGCACGGCAATCGGCTGATGCAGCTCGCCCGCCCCGGCCCGCAGCACGTGTCACCGATCGATCTCAATAATGTAGTGCGCGACGTCGCCGCGATGCTCAAGCTCGCCGGCAAGCTCGGCCGCGTCGAGCTCGTGCTGTCGCTGCCCGCCGCGCCGGTGATCGTCACCGTCAATCGCACGAGCATCGAGCAGATCTTCGTCAACCTGATCATCAACGCGGTCGACGCGACGAGCGAATCCGGCACCATCACGGTCGAGGTGCGGCCGACCGGTGACCGCGTCACCTGCGGCGTCTCCGACACCGGCGTCGGCATCGCCGGCGACCAGTTCGAAAAGATCTTCGAGCCGTTCTACACGACCAAGGGCGACCTCGGCACTGGGCTCGGCCTTCCCGTCGTGCGCGAGATCGTCACGAGCTACGGGGGCGACATCAAAATCGACAGCACGGTCGGCGCCGGGACGACGTTTACGTTCGACCTTCCGGTGTAGCTCACCGCCAAGACGCAGCAGAGGCCAAGCACGCAGCTCGGCTATGTGCCGCAGAGATCACCGCCAAGACGCCGCAGACGCCAAGCTCAGAGATCGAGTTCGATCCGCGCCGTGCTCGCGCGAGCGGCCGCCCACAGTCTGGTCGGCACCGAGGTTTGTGATCGAGCACAGCGCGCGTACGAGCAGAGCGCGCACCGAGATCAGTTTCTCTGGCCTTGGCGTCTGCGGCGTCTTGGCGGTTATCGAGTCTTCTGGCTGCTCGATCTTACCTCGCACGTCAGCCCTGACGTCTGCGGCGTCTTGGCGGTTGGGCGCTAGCTGCCCGGCATCAGCTCGATCGTCGCGTCGCCGACCTTCTTGCCACGCAGCACGCGATAGTCCGAGCCCCACTGCTCCACGAGCATGGTGTCCTCGCCGGGCGCGCTGTACAGCCACCAGCGGCAGCGCTCGGTATGCCCCTCCGGGCGATCCTTGGTGCCGACTCCGAGTGGTCCGACATCTCCTTTGAGCGTGCACGTCGCGGTCCCGCGCTTGTCGAGCGCGTAGCGCGTCTCACCCACCACGATGGCTTCGGGCGGGTAGCCGGCGATCGGGGTCGATTCGTCCTGCGTGAGCAGCCGCGTCGCGCTCGTTCCGGCGCGGTCGATACCGACCAGTACCCATTTTATGTCCGTACCGTCGACGCACCGGCCCGCGACCCAGCGGTGGCCATCCTCGTCGTACAGGATGGCGCCCTCACAAATGAAGTCCTTGCCGTCGATCGTGAGGACGTCATCCACCCGCAGATCTCGCACAGTCCGTTCCAGGAGCTTGTCTCCGCCGCCCGCTCCGAGCTGTTTTTGGCCGCCGCCGCCTCCGGCGAGCGCCTTACGACGCTCGTTCGTAGCGATCCCTACGGCAGCAACGCCGCCCAGCACGGTGAGCACCACGAGCAGGATCCAAATCACGTGGGGAATATCTACGCCGCACTGCACCAACGCAATACGTCGGCGATCCTTGACTCACGGGCGGCGGGAAGTAACGTAGCGCCGAAATGGTCGCAGTCCCCATGCAAGATGATCTGCGCCGCGTCCTCGACGACGACGGCAAGCCATTGCCCGGCGCCAAAGTGCCGGTCATCCCCGATGCGACGCTGCAGCGCATCTTCGACACCATGATGCTGGTCCGCATCATGGATGACCGAATGATGCGTCTCCAACGTCAGGGTCGCCTCGGCTTCTACATGAAGTCGATCGGCGAAGAAGCCAGCCACTTCGCGGTGGCGCCGCTGCGCGACAGCGACTGGATCTTCCCGAGCTACCGCGAGCAGGGCGCGTGGTTCTGGCGCGGCTACAAGGTGCAGCAGTTCATCGATCAGATGTTCGGTAACGTCGATGACCCGATCAAGGGCCGTCAGATGCCGGTGCATCACTCGGCGAACTGGCTCAACCTGGTCTCGATCTCGAGCCCGGTCGGAACCCAGATCCCGCAAGCGGTTGGCGCGGCGTATGCGGCGAAGGTGTCCGGCAAGGACGATGTCGCGATGGTGTACTTCGGCGAAGGCACGAGCTCGACGGGCGAGTTTCACGTCGGCATGAACTTCGCGGGCGTCTGGAAGGCGCCGTGCGTGTTCATCTGCCGCAACAACGGCTGGGCGATCAGCGTGCCGCGCGAGAAGCAGACCGCGGCCAAGACGTTCGCGGCGAAGGCCGTCGGCTACGGCATGCCCGGCATTCGCGTCGATGGCAACGATCTACTCGCGATCTGGCAGGTCGCGAGCGAAGCGATCGAGCGCGCACGCGCGGGCGAAGGTCCGACGCTGATCGAAGCGCTGACGTATCGCGTGCAGGGTCACTCGAGCTCGGACGACCCGAGCGTGTATCGCGATCCGAAGGAGCCGGAGATCTGGGAGAAGAAGGATCCGATCAACCGGCTGCGCGCATACATGCGCCATCGCGGCCTGTGGAGCGAGAGCTGGGAGAAAGAGCTCTCCGAGAAGTACAACCAAGAGATCACCGACGCGCTCGCCGCGGCGGATCACAAGGGTGCGCCCGCGGTCGAGACGATGTTCGACGACGTCTACGAAGAGATGCCGTGGAACCTGCGCGAGCAGCGCGAGTGGCTCATGCACCAGGCCCGCACCAAGAACCCGCACCACCACGGATAAAGCACGATGCCCGTCATGAACATCATCGAAGCCGTCCGCAACGCGCTGCAGCTGCAGATGCGCCAGGACCAGCGAGTCGTCGTGCTCGGCGAAGACGTCGGCAAGTTCGGCGGCGTGTTCCGCGCGACCAGCGGCCTGTACGACGAGTTCGGCGCCGACCGCGTCATCGACACGCCGCTCGCCGAAGCCGGCATCATCGGCACCGCGATCGGCATGGCGCTCTACGGCCTGCGCCCGGTCCCCGAGATCCAGTTCGGCGACTTCATCTTCCCGGCGTTCGATCAGATCGTGAACGAGCTGGCGAAGTTTCGGTATCGCTCCGGCGGCCAGTACCCGTGCCCCGTCGTGATTCGCACGCCCGTCGGCGGCGGCATCCGCGGCGGCCACTATCACTCGCAGTCGCCCGAGTCGCTGTTCATCCACACGCCCGGCCTCAAGGTCGTCGCCCCGAGCAATCCGTACGACGCGAAGGGCCTGCTCCTCGCGTGCATGCGCCAGAACGACCCTGTGTTGTTCATGGAGCCCAAGCGCATCTACCGCGCGAGCAAGGGCGAGGTGCCGGAGAGCGATTACGTGATCGAGCTCGGCAAGGCCGCGGTTACGCGTGAGGGTAACCAGATCACGCTGATCGCGTGGAGCGGCATGGTGTCGATCGCCGAGGAGGCCGCGAAGAAGGCGGCCGAGGCGGGCATGTCCGTCGAGGTCATCGACATGCGCACGCTGATGCCGTTCGACATCGACACGATTCTCGAGAGCGTGAAGAAGACCGGTCGCTGCGTGATCGTGCACGAAGCACCGCGCACCTGCGGCTTCGGTGCCGAGCTCATCGCATCGATCCAGGAACGTGCGCTCGACTCCCTCGAGGCGCCGATCGTGCGCGTCACCGGCTTCGATACTCCGTTCCCCTACTCGCTCGAGCACGAGTACATGCCGAATGCGGACCGCGTGCTCGGCGCGCTTCGCCAGACGCTGGAGTGGTAGCCATGGCGTTCGACTTCTACATGCCGGATATCGGCGAAGGTGTTGTCGAGGGCGAGATCGTCGGCTGGAAGGTGAAGGAAGGCGATCGCGTCAAGCTCGACCAACCGATCGTCGAGGTGATGACGGACAAGGCGACGGTCGAGCTGCCGTCGCCGCGCGCCGGCGTCATCAAGAAGATCAATTACAAGGACGGCGAGATTTGCCCGGTGGGCAAAGTGCTCGTCGTCATCGATGAAGAAGGCGCCAGCGCTGCCGCGACGCCTGCGGCCGGCGGCAACGGCAAGAAGCAGCCGGCGATGATCGTCGAGGAGCCGCCACGCAAGGCGCCGACGACCGCGCAGGTGATGCACAGCAAGGTCGCGCAGAACGTCCCGCTGACGAGCCCGACGTCCTCGAGCGCAAGCAGCAGCGGCGCAATCCAGGTTGTCGATGCGACGGCGGATCGCGAGCGCGTGCTCGCCACGCCCGCGACGCGTCGACTCGCCCGCCAGCTCGGCGTCGAAATCGGCCGCGTGCCCGCGACCGGCAAGCACGGCCGCGTCACCACCGACGATGTAAAGCGGTTCAAGGAAGCTCCGTCTGGAGCGCCAGCCGCCCAGGCACGCACGGCCTACACGCCGGTGTCGATCGCGAAGGGCGGCGACGAAGAGCGCATCCCGCTGCGCGGCATCCGAAAGAAGATCGCCGAGTCGATGACGCGGTCGGTGCAGACCGCGGCGCACTTCACGTACGTCGAGGAGGTCGACATGACCGAGCTCGTCGCCGTGCGTGACCGCGCGAAGTCGCGCGCCACCGAGCGTGGCGTCAAGCTCAACTACCTGCCGTTCATCGTGAAGGCAGTGGTGTCGGGCCTCAAGAAGTGGCCGATGCTCAACGCGAGCCTCGACGAGAGCACGCAGGAGATCGTCCGCAAGAAGTACTACCACATCGGGATCGCGGCTCAGGGCCCACAGGGCCTCGCGGTCAGCGTCGTGCGCGATGCCGACAAGCGTTCGATCTTCGATCTGTCGAAGGAGATCGAGCGGCTCGGCGAAGCGGTCCGGACCGGCACCGCTACCCGAGAGGAGCTAACCGGCTCGACGTTCACGATCAGCTCGCTCGGCAAGCTGGGCGGAGTGCTTGCTACCCCAATTATTAACTTCCCCGAGGTCGCCATCATCGGCGTCCACAAGATCGAGGAACGGCCGGCGGTCCGAAACGGCCAGATCGTGGCGCGCCACTTGATGAATCTGTCGATATCGGTGGATCACCGACTCGCGGATGGGTGGGATGGCGCAATGTTCCTCCAGGACGTTAAAGCGCTCCTCGAAGATCCCACCACGATGTTCATGGAGATGGTCTAAAGGCCACGGTATAGTCCCAAGGTAGTGACGAAGAAGGGTTCGGGGACCCGCGATAGCCGTTCGGAGCCCGACTCGGAGGGCGCGAGCGAGAATTTTCGCGTTGATCGCGTGTTCGCCCCCACGCGACCGGCCTCGCAGTCGCGGCCGCCGATGTCGCGGCCCGTGACGAAGCCGCCGACGATGCCTCCGTCGCCGATGGGCACGACCCCGCCAGCGACGATCGCTGCGGGCGACTCCGAGACCGAGCTTGCATTGCGGCGCCAGCTATCGCGCCTGCAGCGCCAGCTCGCCGATGCGCAACGCGAGCTCGCGAACAAGGACGAGGAAGTCGCTGCGGCGGTCGAGAAGCGGATCGAGATCCAGCAGGCGTATGACGTGATCCTCGATGAGCAGCGCCACACGCGAACGCTCGTCGACGAAGCGATTGCCGATCGCAGCCGCACGACCGGTGTCGAGCAACGCTTGCAAGAAGCGCTTGCTGCTGCCGACGAGCTACGCCATCAGCTCGAACGCGAACGTACCGAGCGCGCGACGCTCGCGGTGCAGTTCGACGAAGCGAACGCCGCCTTCGAGAAGTCGCGCACGGCGTGGCGCGAGGAAAGCGCGACGATCGACGAGCAGCACATCGCGCAAATCGCACAGCTCGAACAGCAGAAGCGCGCGGCTGTCGACGCGGCGGAAGCTGCAATGAAGACTTCGACCGAGCGCCAGTTCCAGGCCCACGAGGCCGAGCTCGATGCGCTGCGCGCGTCGCATCAACGCGAGCTCGCGGCGCTACGCGGTGAAATCGAGCCGAAGGTGTCCGAAGCGCGCAACCTGAGCGCGGAGATCGAGCGGCTGTCGGCGCAGCTGCAGGCGCAAGCCGCCGAACATCAGAGCCTGCTCGCCGAGCGGATCGAGTTGCAGACGTGGGAATTGCAGCAGCAGGCCGAAGCAAACGCGGCCGACCTCGCGGCACTGCAGCGCCAGCACGCCACCGAGGTGGCGCGACTGAACGAAGAAGTGGCGGCGGCCAACCAAGCCGGCCAGTTGATCGA
>DASUFX010000059.1:0-11646 GCA_036274355.1 Kofleriaceae bacterium
GAACGTTCGACGACCGTGCGACAGGCTTCGAGGCTATTTGCCTTCTTCTGCCTTCGTCTTGGTCCGCTTACGGATTCCAAACAACTTACGGCCGATCATCGCGACCGGGTCGTAGAACCGGTCGACCACGCGCTCCTTGAGCGGAATGATGCCGTTGTCCGTGATGCCGATGTGCTCCGGACACACCTCGGTGCAGCACCGCGTGATGTTGCACATGCCCGAGCCGTACTCCTTACGGATCTCGGGGATGCGGTCCTCGGTGTCGATCGGGTGCATCTCGAGGCTCGCGAGCCGGATCAAGAAGCGTGGGCCGACGAACTCCTGCTTGCCGTCACGATCGCGGAGTACGTGGCAGGTGTCCTGGCACAAGTAGCATTCGATGCACTTGCGGAACTCCTGCACGCGATCGACGTCCTCCTGGTACATCACGTAGCCCTTCTCGGGCCGCGGCTTCGGAGGCGTGAACGGCTTGATGCGCTTGTTCTGCTGGTAGTTCCAGGACACGTCGGTGACGAGGTCCTTGATCACCGGGAACGTCTTGAGCGGCTGGACCGTGATGGTCTCCTCCGGCCCGAAGCTGTTCATGCGCGTCATACACGACAGCTTCGGCTTGCCGTTGATCTCCATCGAGCAGCTGCCGCACTTGCCGGCCTTGCAGTTCCAGCGCAGCGCGAGGTCGTTCGCGTCCTTCGCCTGAATGCGATGGAGCGCGTCGAGCACGACCATGCCGGGCTCGATCTCGACTTCAAATGTACGGAACTCGCCGCCCTTGTTGTCCCCGCGCCAGACACGGAAGGTTCGTTTGCTCATGCGTCGGCTCCTACCTTGCCGGATTCGAGGTCCTCGATCTTCGAGTACGCGATCTCCTTGAGCATCGGCGGCGGGTCGGGGCGCTTGCGCTTCTCGACCTCCATGCCGTTCGCACCCTTCTTGACGATCACGTTGTACTGCACCCACTCCTCGTTCTCGCCGGGGAAGTCGCTGCGCGTGTGTGCGCCGCGGCTCTCTTCGCGCATCAGCGCTGCGCGAGCGACGGCCTCGCTGGTGATGAGCAGCGACTTCATCGATAGCGCTTCGTGCCAGCCCGGGTTGTACTGGCTGGCGCCGGGCGCCTTCATCGTCTCGGCTTCCTTCTTGAGCCCCTCGAGATCCTCGAGTGCCTTCTCGAGCTCGGCCTTCTCGCGGATGATGCCGACGTTCGCCTGCATCGTCTCGGTGAGCTTGTCGTGCAGCACGTACGGGTTCGTGCCCGAGTCACGGCGCAGCACGTCGGTCGCGCGGCGCACGCCGGCGAGGATCTGATCGTTCGGCGCTTGCGGCGTCGACGACAAGCCGCGCACGTATGCAGCTGCGCCGTCTCCGGCGAGCTTGCCGAACACGATCAGGTCGGACAGCGAGTTACCGCCGAGGCGGTTCGCGCCGTGCAGGCCAGCTGCGCATTCGCCGCACGCGAACAGGCCGGGCACCGTCGACATCTGCGAGTCGGCATCGACGCGTACGCCGCCCATGAAGTAGTGCAGCGTCGGGCCGACCTCCATCGGATCGGTCGTGATGTCGACTTCGGCCAGCTCCTTGAACTGGTGATACATCGACGGCAGCTTGCGCTTGATGAAGTCGGCCGGGCGGCGCGATGCGATGTCGAGGAACACGCCGCCGTGCGGCGAGCCACGGCCCGCCTTCACTTCGGCGTTGATCGAGCGCGCAACCTCGTCGCGGGTGAGCAGCTCGGGCGGCCGGCGCGCGTTCTTGTCGCCGTTGAGCCACTTCTCGGCTTCCTCGACGGTGTCCGCGGTCTCGGCCGCGAATTTCGCCGGGATGTAATTGAACATGAAGCGCTCGCCCTTGGAGTTCTTCAAGATGCCGCCGTCGCCGCGTACGCCTTCGGTGACGAGCGTGCCGCGCACCGACGGAGGCCACACCATGCCGGTGGGGTGGAACTGCGTGAACTCGATGTCCATGATCTCGGCGCCGGCGTCGTACGCCATCGCGAGGCCGTCGCCCGTGTACTCCCAGGAGTTGCTCGTGATCTTCCACGCCTTGCCGCCACCGCCGGTGGCGAGGATCACGGCCTTGCACTTGAACACGACGAAGCGGCCGGTCTCGCGCCAGTAGCCGAGCACGCCGGCGATCCGATCGCCGTCCTTGAGCAGCTCGAGCGCGGTGCACTCCATGTGGAAGTCGATGCCCTGATGGATGCCGTGATCCTGCAGCGAGCGGATCAGCTCGAGGCCGGTGCGATCGCCGACGTGCGCGAGGCGCGGATAGCGATGGCCGCCGAAGTTGCGCTGCGAGATCAGGCCTTCCTTCGTGCGATCGAAGACCGCGCCCCATTCCTCGAGCTCGCGCACGCGCTCCGGTGCCTGCTTCGCGTGCAGCTCGGCCATGCGCCAGACGTTGAGGAACTTGCCGCCGCGCATCGTGTCGCGGAAGTGGACCTTCCAGTTGTCGCGTGGATCGACATTGCCCATCGCAGCGGCCATACCGCCCTCGGCCATCACGGTGTGAGCCTTGCCGAGCAAGCTCTTCGAGATCACGCCGGTCGACAACTTCAAAGCGCTGCACTCGATCGCCGCGCGGAGGCCTGCGCCACCGGCGCCGATGATGAGCACGTCGTGATTGATGGTTTGCAGCTCTGATGCGTCTAGGGTCATTTGACTACCAAGTGTTGAAGTCGTGGATGATGTGCATCGAGCAGAGACGCACGTAAACGTCGGTGACCATGACCCAGAGCAAGCTCGCCCACGCGAACTGAGCGTGGCGCGCGTTGAACCAGGTCGCCTGCTTCCACGAGCTGTACGCGATCGTGTTCTTGCCGCAGGACATGCAGTCCTTGCGACCGCCGAGCAGGTGGCGAAGCGAGTGGCAGCCGAACGTGTAGCAAGCGATCAAGACGACGTTGATCGTGAGGATGATGCTGCCGACACCGACGCCGAATTGGCCTGCCTTGAAGTAGGACTCGAACGCGTCCTTGCCGAGCAGGAAGATGAAGATGAGCGCGAAGTACAGCGCGAACCGGTGCAGGTTCTGGATGAGCAGGAGCGAGGTCTCGCCCTTGTACTTCTTCTTGCCCGTCGCGAGCGGCCCGACGGCGCAACCCGGCGGCGAACCTGCAAACGCGCGGTAGTACGCCTTGCGGTAGTAGTAGCAGCTCATGCGGAACGACAGCGGGAAGACCAGAATGAGGAGCGCGGGCGAGGCGGGCAGGAACCACCACTTGCCGTGACCCGGCCACCACGTCGGCCACTCGCCGAACCACGCGAGGTGCTCGGGGGCAGCGCCGTGCGCGGTGCTGTCGGTGAACAGCACCGGCGAGTAGTACGGCGAGAGGTACGGCTCGCTGTAGTAGTACTTCGCCTGGAGCAGCGCCCAGGTCGTGTAAACGATGAACGACGAGAACACGAAGAACGTGATTGCTGGGGCCACCCACCACGTGTCCGTGCGGTGAGTCTTGCCGAAGCCGTCCTCATGCCCTCCGATTACAGGCAGGTGAGTCGCCATGTCGCGGCGCACTATAGGGAAAGCGCCCGTTTCTAGGAAGGCCAAGGCGCGTTCATCGCGCAGATCCGACCCAAAACGCGTTCATGGTCCGATCAGCGGACTTCCGTGAGATCGCGAAGGACCGCTAGATCTCGCTTGGTACCGAGTCGCGACAGCTCCCATTGCAGGTCATCGAGCTCGGACTCGGCGCTGGGGTCGGCGGCGAGGGCGAGGATGCGCGCACGGGCGGCGCGCGTACGGATGCCCTCGAATTCGTCGTGAGTCGCCGACAGCACGAGCGCCTCCTCGATGCGCACGCGCGCAGCATCGTGATCGCCGGCGCGGCTGTCGAGGGCGGCGAGCACGCGGGTCGCGATCGCGGCGTCGAGCTGGTTGCCGAGCTGGCGGGCGAGCGCGAGCGACTCCTCGGCGTGCTTGCGGGCGTCGGCGAGCTTGCCGCGAGCGGCCGCGATGCGCGCGCGAAATACGAGACTTTCGCAGAGCACGTAGCGGCTGCCGGTGCGTTCGAGGATGGCCATGCCCTCGTCGAGGATCGCGTCAGCCTCGTCGAGCCGGCCGAGCTCGAGGTAGTAGCCGGCGAGGTTCGAGCACGCGAGGCCGTCGCTCGCGGCGGCGCTCATCCGCGTGGCGAGCTTGCGGGCGGCGAGCGTGACGTTGACGGCCTGCTGGACCTCGCCGAGCACGCCGTAGACGACGCCGAGGTTGATGTTTGCGGTGAGTTGCATGTCGAGATCGCCGAGCTCGACCGCGATCTCGAGGTTGCGCTGGTTGCAGCGCAGCTGATCCGAGAACCGGCACGCGCGCATGTACGTGCCGCCGAGCCGAGACAGCACGTGCGCGAGATCGCGCTTGTGCGGCGTCTTCTCGAGCAGTGCGACAGCGCGCTCGCAGTAGGGGTGGCCCTCGTCGATGTTGCCGAGCTGATAGCCGAGCGTCCACCCCAGGCTCGCCCACAAGAGGGCCGGCGTCCGCGGATCCGGTACGGCCCACGCGGCGAGCTTGTCGCCGGGCGCGGCGATCGCGAGGCCCGCCTTGAAGCGCGCGATCGCGTTCTGCGTGTTGCCGCGTTTGCTTGCGGCAGCGCCCAGCTTGTAGATGAGGCGTGCACGGGACGGGTGATCGTCGTCGTCGCACTCGTCGAGCGCGCGCTGATAGATGGGCTCGGCTGCGGCATAGCCCTCGGTGTGTGTCAGCGAATCGGCGAGCGCTTCGTCGAGTACCGGATCGGGCACGGTGATCAGCGCGGCGGCCTTGCGCAGCGCGGTCGTCGCTTCGCCGTAGGCGAACAGGTCCAGGCAGCGCTTGCCAGCTTGCTTGTATGCGACGGCTGCGCGGCCTGCATCGCCGGCATTCTCGCGATGGTGAGCGACCGCGAGTAGACGCGGCGCATCTTGCTCGGAGTTGCGCGTCTGTTCGTCGAGCCAGCCGGCGACAAGGCCGTGTTGTCCGCGGCGGTCGCGCGCCGGAAGGCGGGCGTACGCGACGTCGCGCACGAGCGTCGACGTGAACTGGTAGTGATCGTCGGCGACGATAGCCTGCGCCGCGGGCGCGATGACGCCTGCGCGTTCGAGATCGCCGAACGCGGCGTCGAGCTCGGTCTCCTTGAACCCCGGCATGAGGCGCGCGACCGCACCGCGCCAGAAGCCCTGACCGATGACCGCGGCGGCACTCGCGACCTGATTCGCCGTCGCGGGCAACTGATCGAGGTGGGCCTGGACGACCGCTTCGATCGACGTCGGTAGCGCAGTGCTACCGCTCGCAGCCTCGCGCGCGAGCTCCTCGATGAAGAACGGATTGCCGGCGGCGCGCTGGACGATGGTCGCGATCGCGTCCGCGCTCGCCTGCGGCGCGATCTTGCGTGCGACGCGGGTGGCGACGTCGTCGGCCAGAGGTGCGAGCGTCACGACCTCGACGCCCGCCGGTGGTGGTCCCGCCTGCTCGTCGCGCGAGAACGTGAGCACGGCGACCGGAACGCGCTCGAGGCTGACGCGCAAGAAGTCGATCAGCGCGCGAGACGTCGGGTCCGCCCACTGGAGATCCTCGGCGACGACGACGATCGGCCGGTGGGTCGCGCGCGTCTCGAGCCAGCGCCGCGCGTTGGCGTTGCGCTCGCTGGCGTCTCCCTTCGTGGTCGCATCGAACCACTCGGTGCTGCAGCTCTGCACGATCGAGAGCGGCGCGGGCTCACCGACCGGCGACGTCACCGCGATCAGCCACTCGACGTCGCGGCGCGCGTTGACCGCGGTCATCACGGCCTTGCGCAGGCGCGTCTTGCCCGAGCCCGCGCTACCACGCACGTCGACAAACACCGGCGTGCGCTCGCGGAATGCGCGCTCGAGGTGCGCGTCGATCGCAGCGAGCTCTTGCGCGCGCATCGATTCGATCGCGACTTCGTCGACGGCTTCGCGCGGCCCCATGAGGCGGCGCGTGTCGCCGAACATCGCTTCGATCGCGAAGCGTGCGGCGAGCTGGCGCGCGGTGCTCTTGCTGATCCAGACCTGACCTTCGGGCGCGCTATGCGCCAGCGTCGCCGCTGCCGCCGCCGAGTCGGGACCGGCGAGCTCGTTCTCGTTCGGGCGCAGCAAGATGCGCGTCGTATCGAGACCAGCGCGACCGCCGTACTTGTCGACGATCCGGATCGCCGTGTGCGCTGCGCGATCGGCATCGTCACCCGTCGAGCGCATGGCACCGAACAGCGCGACGATCTCACCCGGCAGCACGCGGATCGGCGAGCCACCGGCATCGACGACGAGGCGCTCTGCCTCTTCGGTATCTTTCGGGCCGCGGTTCGCGTACCAGACGAACGCGGTCGTCACGCGCATCTCGGTGCGCCGAACGAGCGGCACCGGCGTCACCGACTCTTGCGTCGACAGCCGTTCCTGGCGGCGGCCCGGTACGGCGAGCGAGAGTGGGGCGCCGCGTGCCGCGTGCGCGAACCCGTCGGTGAAGCGCTCCATCGTTGGCGGTCGCATGTGCGGATCAGACGCGAGGCCGCGGACGAACACGCGATCGAGCGATGCGCGCACGGCCGCCGTCGCGAACGTATCGGGCAGGCCGGGATACGAAGGTCGATCGCGTGCGAACGTGAGCGCCGCTTCGATCGTACGCACCGCGAACGGCGGTGTACCGGAGATGAGCTCGTACGCGAGGCACGCCACCGCGTAGACGTCGACGCGGTGGTCGAACGGTTCGTGCCGCAGCACCTCGGGCGCGAGATACGCAGGCGTGCCGACGATCGCGTGCTTCTTGTCGACGACCATCGACGCGACGCCGAAGTCGGTGAGCACGGCGCGGCCGCCAGCGAGGATCACGTTGTCGGGTTTGACGTCGCGGTGGATCACGCCGGCCCGGTGCGCCGCAGACAGCGCCGACCCGATCTGGACGACGATGTCGACGATCTGCGCGAGGTCGAGCGGCGCCGCGCGGCCGGCGATCGTTTCGGCCAGTCGCTCGCGCAGCGTATTGCCGCGCACGAGCTCCATCGTGACGAACACGAGCTCGTCGTCGATGCCGATGTCATGGACGCGACACACGTTCGGATGCGAGACGCGACGGGCGAGGCGGACCTCGGCCTTCAGCCGGCGGTGGAAGTCGGCGTCACGGCCGAGCTCGGGGCGCAGCACCTTGAGCGCGATGTCTTCGTCGAGATCCTCGTCGTGCGCGGCGTAGACCGCGCCCATGCCGCCTTCGCCGACGAGCTCGGTGATGTGATAGCGGCCCGCGAGCAGCGTGCCCTCGGGCAGCTCTTCGAGTGGCTCGAGCTCCGCGCCGGGCGGCGTGTCCGCCGTGAGCTCGGCCAGCGCGGCAGTCGGCGCGAACGCATTCGGTCGCGGCTTCTTCGGCGTCGGTACGCCCATCGTGCTCGGCGCGCCGGGATGCGTCTTGTGCTCTTGCTTCGCGTTCTCGGCGTCGATCGCGGCTCCTTGCGCTGCATCGAGGTCCTTGCGCGCGGCTTCGACCGCGGCTGCCGCTGCGATGCGCAGATCGAGCTCGGTCGCTTTATCGCGCAGGAACGGCGGCGGAGTATGGGTCGGCAGTGGTGCCTCACCGGTCGCGTCGCGCTCGAAGTCGACGTGCTTTGCGGGCACGTCGGGCTTGGCCTCCACCGGCATCTCGTCGGTGGTGTCTTCGCCCTCGAGGACGACGGGCTTGGCCGCCAACCACGCGGCAGTGATGGCAGCAGTGTCGCGCTTGGGAGGTTTGGATTGCCCGCTGGGCTTGGCAGGCAACCGCGATTCGGCGGTGGCGTCGCGTTCGAAATGGACATGATTGCCAGGCAGCGGCGCCTCACCCGTCGCGTCGCGTTCGAAGTCGACGTGTTTAGCAGGCAGCGGTGCTTCACCGGTCGCGTCGCGTTCGAAGTCGACGTGCTTGCTCGGCAGCGGTGCCTCGCGGGTCGCGTCGCGCTCGAAGTCGACGTGCTTCGTCTGCAACGGTGCTTCACGGGTCGCGTCGCGCTCGAAGTCGACGAACTTGCTCGATCCGGTGGCCTCGTGCGCCGTCGAGTCGGAGCGCTTCGTCTCTGCGGCGCGCTCGGGAAGCGAGAAGTCGGGGCGGCGCGATGCGGGCGCGGTCGCTTCGAAGCTGAAGTCGCCTGGTGGTGTTGCGAACGGCTTGTCCGGAGGTGGCGCCGGTAGATCGTCGCGCGTCGCGAACAGCTTGTCCTTCGCAGGCGGATCGGCCGGCTTTGCGAACAACCGATCCGCAGTCGGCGGCGGCAGATCATCACGCGTGCCGCGCGCTTGTTTCGGGAGCTCATCGCGCGCCGGTGACGAGCTGCCGCGTGCGGGTCGTGGTGCGTCCGGACGCAGAGGATCGACGTCGTCGCGTGTACCGCGCGGCTGCGCTTCGAGCCGACTAGGCGGCAGTGGCGGATCGACTACGACTGCATCGTCCGCAGGTTGCGCGGCCGGCGTGTCCGAGGTGGTCTTGTCCCGCGCAGCCTCGACGGCTGCGGCAGCGGCCGCATCGAGATCCAGCTCGGTGCGCGGCCCGGAACCACCATCCCGGTCCATCAGCCACTATCGTAACCGATTCCGCAATCTCGGCGAGTGTCAGTGGGTTACTGCTTGGCGTGGGTCGCGAGGACCTCCGCCACGCACAGTGTGAGCTTGCGCGCCGTCGGAATGTGCAGGAACTCATTCGGTCCGTGCGCGTTCGAGCCGGGACCGAGCACGCCGGTGATGCAGAACTGCGCTTTCGGGAACTTTTCACCGAGCATGTACATGAACGGGATCGTGCCGCCTTCGCCCATGTACATCGCGGGCTTGCCGAAGTACTGCTGCGACGCCTCGTCGAGCGCCTTGTCGAGCCAGGGTGCTATTTCGGGCGCATCCCAGCCGGCATTGGCGCCGATGTCGGTAAACGAGACTGTCGCGCCGTACGGCGGATCTTTCTCGAGCGCGTTCTTCACCGCAGCGGCCGCCGCCTTCGGATCGACGCGCGGCGGGATGCGGATCGACAACTTGATCCGCGTGAACGGGCGCAGCACGTTGCCGGCGTTGCCGATCGGCGGCCAGCCATCAGCGCCGGTGATCGCGAGGCCCGGACGCCACGTGCGGTTCAAGATCAGCTCGACGTTGTCGCTGGCGACCGGTTTCACTCCGGGCTGAAGCGGGAACTTGTCGAACACCTCGTTGCCGATCACCTGCGCGGTGCGCTCCGCCTGCTTGATCCGCTGCTGCGGAATCTGCGTCTCGAGCGCGGCGAGCTTCACCTTGCCGGTCGCACTGTCATCGATGCGATCGAGCAGCTGACGCACGACGCGTTCGCTTGCCGCGATCACGCCGGTGCCGTCGCCCGAGTGGACGCCTTCGGTGAGCAGCGAGACTTCGAGGTTGCCGATCACGAGACCGCGCAACGACGTCGTCGACCACAGCTGATCATAGTTCGCACAGCCAGAGTCGAGGCACACGACGAGCGACAGGTCGCCGATGCGCGGCGCGAGATGATTGATGTACGCGGGCAGGTCGTAGCTACCCGACTCCTCGCACGCTTCGATCAGCACGACGCAGCGCGCGTGCGGAAGCTTGTCGCGGCGCACCGCATTGATCGCAGTGAGCGACGCGAAGATCGCGTAACCATCGTCGGCGCCACCGCGGCCGTACAGCTTGTCGCCCTCGATGACGGGCGTCCACGGCCCGAGGCCTTCGCGCCAGCCGGTCATCTCCGGCTGCTTGTCGAGGTGGCCGTAGAGCATGACGGTGTCGCCCTGGCGGCCACCGGTGCCCGGGATGTCGATGAAGATGACCGGCGTGCGCTCCTTGTCGCCGTCCTTGAGCCGGACGACTTCGATCGTCGCGCCTTCAGGCAGGTTGGTCTTCGCCCAGCCGGCGAGCAGATCGACCGCGCGATCGACGTGGCCGTTCTTCTTCCAGTCGGGATCGAACATCGCCGACTTGTTCGGAATCTTGATGTACTCGACGAGCGTCGGAACGATCGACTTGGCGAACTGTTCCTCGACCCACTTCGCGGTGGCTTCGGTGACCGACATGCGGCGGGCGTAACACGGATCCGTCGCGGCGGCGACGGGAGCGCGGGTGTCGCAGCGTGTCTCAGTCGCACGCCGCGTCGAATCTCACCGGCGCGTCACTTATCGCGGCGCTCGCGGGCGATCGCGACCGGTAGCTCTCGTGCGCGGCGCTTCTCTTCGAGCTGACGCTCGACACCACGTGCTCGCCGGATCGCCTCGACACCCGAGCCAAGGAACACCACGAACCCGGCGAGGCCGTAGACCCGATACACGAGGTCCGAGCCGGTCGCGATGATGTAGATCGACGACGCGCCGGAGATGACGCCGAACGCGATGAGCGCGATGCCGAGCGTCTTCAGCTGGCGCGCTTGGCGCTCGAGGATGCGATCCCAGCCGTCCACGGCACCAGCGTATCGCAAGTCGGTTCGCGATCGCGGCGTAGCGCCAGCGCCGCCATCGTTCTCTGCGTCCGACGCACGGACCACGTCGTCCGGCAGGCGGTTCGTCGGACGGACAGGGCGCGTCGTGCGCGAGTCGAATCGCGTGGTTCGCGCGACGCACGAGCGGCATGACCGCTGCACTCGTCGCCGCGCATGTCGAACCATCGCTTCTCCTTTGCATCGCTCCTCGTCGTTGTCTTCGTGTCCGCTTGCGCGGACGCCACACCCGCACCTGCGCCGGACAGCGCGGTCCCCGTGCCGATCGATCCGACCGGTCGCTACGCGGTCACCAGCTCGTTCGCGTTGTCGTCACCACCCGCTGCCGCGGCCGACGTGCTCGGCGAGCTTCTCGCTGCGACGGACGGCCCCGACGATCCGAGTCGCTACTTGATCGATCTGATGATCGAGCGGCTGCCGCCCGGCACGACGAAGGCATACGCCGCCGCGCTCGCCCCGTATGTCGCCGCGTACGTCAACCAGCGCCTCGCGATGGTCGCGCCGCACTTCGTCGATGGCGCGCGTGCACTGTCGACCGGGCTCGCGCGGATCGCGACACGCTTCGGGACGACCGAGACGTTCGATATCGCGAGCGACGGGCCGCGTGTCGAAGGCGATGACTACGTCGCCGAGAGTCACACGCTGACGCGCACGATCACCGGCGTTCGCTTCGATCTGCACGGCGGGCGCGATGTCGCCGACGTCCGGTTCGCGCCGCTCGGCTTGCCCGATATCACGACAGGGTCGGTCGCGATGATCGATGGCGATCGACTCACGATCGTCCTCCACGCGACGTCGTTGCCGTACACGCGCATGTTGCGGCTCGGCATCGACTTCGCCGTGATTCCGGACGTCGTGCCGGCCGCGCACGATCTCGCGCAAGCGCTCGCCGTGCTCGTCGATTGCGATCAGCTCGGCGCGGCGGTCGCCGAGTATATGGGCATCGGCTCGACGAGCTTCTACGCGACCGCGTGCACGCTCGGCCTCACCGCGCTCGCGTCGCGGATCTATGCGCGCATCGATGCGATCGATGCTGCGTCGCTGTCGCTCGAGGTCGCCGGTGACGCGGTTGCCGTCGACAAGACCGGCGACGGGCCGATGGACGCGTTCATGCACGGCACGTGGACCGGCAGTTTCGCGAGCATGGCCGTCACCTCGAGCTTCGAGGGGACCCGGCAATGAAAGGCGCTACACTTCGCATCATGGACCCGCCACCGCCGTACGACGTTCCAACGTACA